>CALGRN010000235.1 GCA_937880835.1 uncultured Prevotella sp.
GATAAGGTTTCTCATTTTTCAAGCGAAGCTCTAATTATACGTTACACCACGAAGAAGAACAAATACAACATTTGACAATCTTCACAAACGATTGCATAAAATGTAACTACGTTTTATTAGAGATAGAAAGAATACTTTTTGTAACTTTGTTGAAAGGCATCAGATTGAAAGTCCGTGAATAGTCTGAAAAGATAAATCAATGTTTTGTTTTTTTAGTAATATAGATATTATATATAACTCGTGTTTATCAATGAGTTGCGTATGATGTTATAAAAGTTATCCTTTTAGGTTGCAAAAGTTATTGTTTTGCACTCTAAAAGGATAGCTTTTGCATTGCAAAACAATAACTTTTGCAATGTCGAAATAAAACATTTATAAAAAGATGTTGTCTGTTTCTTATGTTTGGAAACATTGTCCAAACATTTTGTTTCTTACAGACCTAATCCTTTTATCGCTTTATCTGCTGCTTTGTTTACAGCTTCATTTGCTTTCTCGTTAGCGTCGTCAATAGCCTTTTTGGTTTTTTCTTCCGCATCTTTCTTTGCTGCATCAACTTTGTCGTTAACAGTACTCTTCACATTTTCCACTGCACTGTTTGACATGTTTGCAGCATTGTCTTTTATTGCTGTTGCCATATCCTCCGCTGTTGCCTCTGCATTAGTCGGCAGATTTTGTACTGCATTCATCAAGGTTGCAATTGTTGCGTTTCCTGATGTTGCATTTTTTATTTCCTCTGCATGCTCTTTCAAGAAGTCCTTAATCTTTGTTGCATAAGCTTTAGCATCTTCTATTTTTCCGCTGCTTACCAACTCTGCATACTTCTGCTGAATTGTCTGGAACGTTGCCTGAATAGAATTTGCATCCTTAGTTTCCAACTGTGACGCCAGTGTACTTGTCAATGCATCTGCCGCATTAACTGTTTCTTCTGAACCGTTAAATTCCGTAGAATCTACGTTTTCTGCATTGTTTTTTGTCTTGTTGTCGCAACTTGTGAACGTAACAGCCATAGCTGCAATCGCAATAATGAAATACTTTTTCATAACTCTTGTTGTTTTGGTTATTTTATAATGTTTAATTCTGTATTATAACGATTAATTATTGATTTTATTCTATTTGCTATTATGTTTTTAATAGCTATTTAACTCATAATTCATTACAGTTTCTTTATTGTTCCGTCCATTTGTTCTCCAAGTCCTATTGTATAGCCTTGTGAAACGTAAACCACACGGTTGAATGTGTCTGATATTATGAATATAGGCAGAAGTTTATCTGTTTTCAGTTTCATTTGCGCGCATATCTGTTTCTTTATGCTGCCATCCTTATCTATACCATATATAACAGTGTCAGGCAATTTGCCGAAATCTTCCTCCTTGAACTTTGCTGCCGATGCCTCATCTTCAAATAACAGCACGATAGGACGTTTCCATTTGTCGAATGCTGATTTTACTTTTGCGATGTCACGCAATGCATGATTTGTAGGCTCTTGTCCCATACCGATAAGTCCGACAATGAAATATCCGCGTCCTGTCTGCGACAAAAGGCTAACTTCTTTCATATCGGGAAGTCGTGTGTATTTTGATTCCGAATCAAAATTTCCTATCACTGAAACTTCCGTATCACTCGTTCTCATGTTCAGGTCAAGAGTAGTTGTTCCGCCGGCTTTTATGTTGAATATCTGTGATGTTGCCAAAACGCTTCCGCTTGCAAGTCGTGTTCCGGTTACAAGTTCGTAAGTTCCTTCGTCAAGAGACATGCCGTTTTTGAACGTATTTGCCCAACTTACGCCTCCTCCCATATCCACTTGACCTTCGTCAAAGTTCAAAAGCCTGCTTGTTCCATTGCTTATTCGTGCGAGAGTGAAATGACTGTAATACTTCGGATTGTCTATTGTTTTAGTCGGAACGAAGTTTAATACAAGCTTACCCGTTGGTGTTGACACTTGTTTTTCTTCGTTGAAGTTCACATCTATCCATTTTCCTGCTTTTTTATATTGTATTTTTGAAGTAACAACATCTTTCTGCGCTTCTATTCCAAGACTTCTTGCTACATCGACAAAGAATATGTCTCTCGATCTGGCATCACTTATACGAGACTTCCAAACTCCGATTGGAGTCTGTGCTATTGTTGCTGCATTGCGCACACTGTAAAGTCTTATGTTCTTCTTAACCCAATTTACAAGAAGTGCAGGATTGTTTCTGAAACTGTCACTTGTCTTTTTATCGAATGCGTTTTCAAAGAACTTTTTGAACGGTGTTATAATCATCTCATTTTCTACACGAGGGCAAAGTTGATCGCTGTTTGCACCAAAATTATCTTCAAGAATATCTTCTTGCATATCTCGTAAGTCTTTGTCGCTTAGAGTATTCAACAAGTCTATTGCACGTTTTATATTGTCTTTGTGATTAAGAATAAATTGTTTTATTGTTTTATGATTACCTCTTGATTTTACAAGTATATTGACAACATCTTCTTCCGGCAGTCCGTTCGTCCTTGCAAAGTCTGTTGCTGTCTCCTTATTCATAAACGTAGCAGTATAAGCATTGCGAATAGAGTCCTCTCCTGCAAATCTTTTAAGGTTGTTATCATGCTGCTCTTTTGTCGTTTCAGGCAGAATAACGTGCTCTGCCGGTGGTACTATGTCGAAACTGTCCACATTATGTGCGAGCTGCATTTCATCCTTTTCTTTACTTCTATTGAGCGTTATGGTAACCTGTTTGTCTTTTCCGAAAGACACTTTTCTAAATCCGTAGTTGCCGTTTTTCGATGCCCATACAATCATATCTCCCTTTCCTGCCGACAAGAAAGTCTTTCCGTTCTTGTCTGTGTATTTTATAACAGCAGTGTAGAACTCAGAGTAATTGTAGATTTTAAAATCGACTCTTGCGTTATCTATCGGTGTTCCTTTTTCGTCGGTTACATTGAAATCAACTCTCGCAGTAGAGCCGTAGTTGTCTATAAGGTTTATTTCCGTGTGATTAGGCGTGCGCAACATCACTTCTTCCGGACCGTAGTAGTCTCCGAAAACGCGTGTATGCATGAGCATTGCGCGTGATGCAGGGGCGTTGAACCAAGCTAAATTAAGTACAGCTTCCGGCTCGCAAGCTCCGAGAAAATACCATTTGCCGTCTGCCCATGCCTCAACCCAAGCATGATTATCATCGGTATGAGCCCAACGCGGTGTATAAACCTGACGTGCAGGAATACCTATTGAGCGTAATGCAGCAACGGTAAAGGTGCTTTCTTCGCCACATCTTCCCTTTGCAGTGCGTATTGTTTGCAATGGTGAAGAAGTGCGGGCGTCGGAAGGTTCGTAGGTTACTTTCTCGTGACACCAATGGTTTACTTCCAAAATAGCGTCATACATGCTTTTCCCTTTTACGCGCGATTTAAGTTCATCGTAGAAAATCATCCTCGAATTATCAAGATTTTCATTGTTTACTCTTATCGGAATGACGAAATGACGGAACAGAAGTTCGGGTACTTTATTGCCCCAAGCCATTTCGTTTTTAGCCTTGAATGATGATCTTATGTTATCAAGAAAGAAAGTCGTTGGATAGTCGGTAGCATCTGCCAACGGCATATAAGCATACAAGAACTTTAATGCTTCTTCTTCATCGGATGATATATTTTTATTCGGAATGTTATAGAAATGCTTTCCTATAAGTTCCATTTTTTGTTTAAAAGCAACGTTTACTTTGTCTCGATAGTCTTTATCGGTAATGAAATGTTTATTGTCAGATGCATTGATATTTGAGAAGAACAATGCAAAAAGCAGAACCGAAAGAACCTGTCTTTTCATAATATTATATATTAGATGTGTTATACGATTAATAATAAGCGGTGCAAAAATACCATTATTTTTCCATATTTCAAAACTCTTATCATAGATTATTGTCTTAATTGAGGATATAAATCTACGTTTGTTGTTCTTTTTTTAGAGATTGTTTCCTTTGTTTGTCATTCTCTGTAACTCCCAAAAAGGTTTTACGGAGAAATATTATAATAATGTGTTATTTTAATATTTTCTTTATTCTATGACAAATGCCATTATCAATAATGAATAAGCAGAAGAAGCTATCTTTATCTTACTATACTATTTATTATAAGGTATGATGCTCTTATTGCTTAACTGTATTCAATGATTTGTTGATTTGTTTTTTCGATAAATCATTGTTTCAGATATGTTTTCAGGCTTTTATTGTCGCTTTTCCTGCATATATTTCTTATTGCAGTATCACGTATTTGTCTTACTCTTTCTCTTTTAAGTCCCATGTCTTCGGCAATTTCCGCCATTGTTATCTTACCATGTTCTATCCCGTAGAAAGACATTATAACCTGCCGTTCGCGTTCGTTGAGCATTTCCAATGATTTCTTTATTTCGTTTTTAACGGCTTCGTTTATCGACTCTTTGTCTGCCATTACGGCGTCGGTGTCTTCTATTACGTTCAACAGACTTGTGTTAGGCTTTCCTCCAAGCGGTGCATCCATTGATACTAAGCTGTTCCCTTGTGTGCTGACAGCACGCTCGATAGCCTTCTTTATGAACGGCATTGCATAGGAAACGAACTTGCTTCCGCGCGTGGCATCATATTTCTGGGCAGCTTTCATCATTCCTATATTTCCTTCGCTTATCAAGTCTTCCATTTCCATCCCTCTGTTCCGATAGTGCTTTGCTATCGAAATCACAAAACGAAGATTTGCCGTTGTCAGTTTCTCAGCAGCTTTCTTATCGCCTTGTTTTATAAGTTCGGAAAGTTCCTTTTCTTCCTTTTCGCTCAGAGTTTGTTCTTTTCCTATCTCTTTGAGATAAGTGTCAAGTATTTTTTTATCATTATCAGACATAATCGTTCCTCCTCGTTTTCAATTGGTTTTCTTGTTATCTTCTAATACTTCATTTGCGATTTGTATTCTCTGCAAATTTAATAAAAAAGTTGATATTAAGTGTATGAATAGCAAAGAAAATGACATGTGAAATTCTGAAAAAATACGACAATGCCATAAAATATTTGTAAATTTGCGAAAACAAGCATCTTTGAGCGTAAAAGACGGAAAAATATAAGTTATTGAAAGTCAGTATGTTTGATGCATTCCGTTATATTGTTGATTTTCAAAAGCATAACTTTTGTAACGCAAAAGGATAGCTTTCATGATGTAATAGTTGTTGTTTTATGACGCAAAACAGACGAAATAGAACTGCGAAAGTATAACTTTTTCAGTCATGATTGGTAAAAAATGAGATGGAATAGTATCATTCTCATTGTATAAGAATCTTTTTGCCTCGTTTTTGAATTATGAACTATCATTACATAATTTCATCTTTTTGTAAAATTGTTTTCATCCTTTCTTGATATGCCTGCATGCCTTTATGCATATAAGTTCCGGATTGTAGATTTCTTTGATTGTTGTTCCTTCGATACTTTGGGGCAGATTTTGCCTTCAAAAAATATCCGCTTTCATTCCTTAAATCTCAACTTTTTATTAACTTTGCGGATTATTAAAGAAATCATACAGATATGAAGAGGTTTATTGCTTTTATATTGGCAGTTCTCTGTTTTAATTATCACACGATGGCACAAACAAAGAAATTGAGCATAAGAATAATCCAGACAAGCGATGTTCACGGATGTTTCTTTCCTTATGACTTTATAAACAGACAACCATTGAGAGGTTCGTTGGCACGAGTTGTAACTTATGTCGATTCTCTGCGCAACATTTATGGAGACAATCTTATATTGCTTGATAATGGCGATATATTGCAAGGACAGCCTGTCTGCTATTATTTCAATTACGTAAAACCTGAAATGAAGAATATAGCAGCAGAGGTTGTAAACTATATGAAATATGATGCCGAGACGATAGGAAATCACGATTTAGAGACCGGACATGCAGTATATGACAAATGGATAAGCGAAGTGAAATGCCCGATGCTTGGTGCTAACGTGATAGAAACAGTCACAGGGAAACCTTATCTGAAACCATATACCGTTATAAATCGCGACGGTGTTAAGATTGCCGTGCTTGGATTGCTTACTCCTGCCATACCTAATTGGCTTCATGAGAGCCTTTGGCAAGGGTTGAGATTTGACAACATGGTAAGTTCTGCAAGATATTGGATGAACTATTTGAAAGAAAACGAGCAGCCCGATATAGTGATAGGGCTTTTTCATTCGGGCAGAGAAGGAGGCATAAGAACAGCTGAATATGATGAAGATGCTTCAATAAAAGTGGCTCGCGAAGTACCCGGTTTCGATATAATAGTGTATGGTCACGACCACACCTGTAATAAAGATATAATAAGAAATGTGGAAGGAAACGACGTTCTGTGCCTTGATCCGTCATGCAATGCCAATTTCGTTTCGGATGCACAGATTGATATTGAATTTGACGGAAAAACCGTTAAGAAGAACATCACTGGCGAACTTGTCAGCATGAACGGTATCGAAGCAGATAAGAAATTCATCGAACATTTCCGATATGCTGTTGATTCGGTCAAGTCGTTTGTTGACCGTCGCATCGGATTTTTTAAGAATTCGATATACACAAGCGACTGTTATTTCGGCAACGCGGCATTCACCGACTTCATTCACGAACTGCAACTGCGCGTAACGGGAGCAGACATATCATTCAACGCGCCATTGTCTTTCAACACCGGAATAAATGCAGGAGACGTATATGTAAGCGATTTATTCAATCTTTACAGATATGAAAATCAGATATATGTCATGAAAATGACAGGCGATGAGATACGCAAGTATTTGGAAATGAGCTACGATTTGTGGGTAAACACTATGAAAACACCTGATGATCACATAATGCTTTTGAGTGAAGAAACAAGAGGTGATATGCAAAGATACGGTTTCAAGAACCTTGCATTTAATTTCGATTCAGCTTCGGGGATAGATTATGAGGTTGATGTTACGAAACCTGACGGACAGAAAGTGCGAATATTGAGAATGAGCAACGGTCAACCTTTCGATGAAAAGAAATGGTATAAGGTGGCAGTAAACAGCTATCGTGGCAACGGAGGAGGAGAACTTATTACGAAAGGAGCAGGTATTCCGCACGCTGAATTGAAAGAAAGAATAATCTGGGAGAGCGAAAAAGATCAACGTTATTACTTGATGAAAGAGATAGAAACAAAAGGTATCCTTGACCCAAAGGCTGGTAATAACTGGAAATTCGTGCCTGAAAAATGGACAAAACCTGCAATAGAGAGAGACCGAAAACTTCTTTTCAATAAATAGAAATAAAATTTTGTTGACAATGAAAAAGTATTGGTTCATATTCTTTAAAACCGATATATTACTGGAAAAAACAAAGAATGGAGAATATTCCGTTCCTTATTCGGAAACGCCACCTGTCGAAATAAACGGGCAAACCGTCATTCATAACATCACACCGTTTGACGACGGTACGGAAGTAAGAACCTTCTGCGTAGATGCTCCGATAAACAATAAGCCTAATTATGAAATGTGCGGTTTGCGCGCATCATATTATAAGATTCCATATTATCTGTATCTGAAAGCCGGAAAGTGCCATGAGATAATCTATTGGGATGAAAACACGCAGTTTTGCGGAGTATGCGGTGCGCCAATGAAGTTGCATACCGATATATCAAAGTGCTGTACTGCCTG
This sequence comes from uncultured Prevotella sp., assembly GCA_937880835.1. Taxonomy (GTDB): domain Bacteria; phylum Bacteroidota; class Bacteroidia; order Bacteroidales; family Bacteroidaceae; genus Prevotella. The sequence goes on from CALGRN010000235.1 coordinate 7,635, forward strand.
CGGAAAAGAAGTGTGGCCGCAGCTTGCTACTGCAATAATCGTACTTATTTATAAAGGGAAAGAGTTGCTCCTCGTACATGCAAATAATTTCAAAAGCAATTTCTACGGTCTTGTTGCAGGCTTCGTAGAGACGGGAGAAACATTGGAAGAAGCTGTCTGTCGTGAAGCTTCGGAAGAGACAGGAATAAAGATAAAGAACATCAGATACTTTGCTTCTCAGCCTTGGCCTTATCCATGCGGACTGATGATAGGTTTCTATGCAGAGTATGAAGGCGGTGATATAAGATTGCAACGAGATGAGTTGCAATCAGGAGGTTGGTTTCATTATGACAACCTTCCGCAAATACCCGAGAAGCTGTCAATAGCCAGAAAGCTGATAGATAATTGGTTGGATAAAGATTGTAAACCTTAAAACTTATTATAAAATGATATTACAGAAACTGCTTGGGTTCGACCCGAAAACGACAAAACTGCGCACGGAGATAATAGCCGGTGCAACTACTTTTCTTACAATGAGCTACATTCTCGCCGTCAATCCTGCTATCCTTTCCACTACCGGTATGGATAAAGGTGCGCTTTTCACTGCAACTGCGCTTGCTTCTGCAATAGCAACGCTTCTTCTCGCATTTATGGCTAAACTGCCTTTTGCGCAAGCTCCGAGCATGGGACTCAATGCTTTCTTCGCTTTTACGCTTTGTCAGGCAATGGGATATTCGTGGCAACAGTCGCTTGCCATTATGCTCGTTGAAGGTGTGTTGTTTATTATCATAACATTTTTCAATATACGTGAGTTGATATTGAAAAGCATTCCGCGCAATCTGCGCTTTGCAATTTCCGCAGGAATAGGTATGTTCATTGCTTTCATAGGATTGAAGAATGCAGACATAATAGTGGCTAATCCGGCAACGTTTGTAGGGCTTGGCAAGTTCACACCAACATCTGTCTTGGGTATAATAGCCATTGTGATGAGCGGGGTGCTTATGGCACGCAAGGTGAAAGGTGCGTTGTTTTACGGTATAATAGCAGCTACTATCGTGGGAATTCCTATGGGCGTTACGGTTTTTCCTGATTCTTGGCTGCCTGTTTCTGCTCCCCATTCGCTTTCTCCGATATTCTGCCAATTCGATTTTGAAGGCTTTTTCACTCTCCGAACAATACTTGTTTTGTTCTCGCTTCTTATTGTCAACATATTCGATACGGTGGGAACGCTTGTCGGTCTTGCAGAAAAGACGGGCATAGTGGGCGAAGACGGAAACATACCACATGTGAGCGAAGCAATGATGAGCGATGCTATCGGTACTACTTGCGGTGCGATGTTGGGCAGCTCTACGATTACTACTTACGTGGAAAGCGCATCGGGTATAGCCGAAGGAGGGCGCACGGGAATGACTGCGTTCGTAACGGGAATGCTGTTTATAGTGTCGCTTTTGCTGTCGCCTATATTTCTTCTGATTCCCGGCGCGGCAACGAGTGGTGCGCTTGTGCTCGTGGGAGTACTCATGATAGACTCTATGAAGAAGATAGATTTCTCCGATGTAAGCGAGGCTTTTCCTGCTTTCATAACGATGATAACTATGGTTCTTTGTTACAGTATTGCGGACGGAATATGTCTGGGCATGCTGAGTTATGTCATAGTGAAAGTGTGCACGGCTCAATGGAAAAGTCTCAATCCTACCCTTATCGTGCTTTCCATTCTGTTTGTTCTTAATTTTGTGTTATAATGATTAAAATTTCAAGCCGCCTTAGAGAATATGTCTCGCAGGCGGCTTGAAATGGTAACTGTTTTGCCATTCTCTTTTTTCTTTCATACATCATTGTTTGTATTTTGATACGATTGTCGGCAAATGAACAAGATAATAATTGCGTTAGGTTCTAACACCGATGCCGAGAAGCATGTTGACGCTGCTAAAAGGATGATAGAAGATGTTTTCCACGATGTAGTGTTTTCGTCTTCGCTTCTTACAGAACCAATCGGGATAGATTCGGATAAGTTTCTCAACTGTCTTGCCGTTGCTTTCACCGAGCTCTCTATGGAAGAGACGGAACGTGCGTTGAAGCGTATCGAGCGCAGTTGTGGTGATAACGATGCCGACCGCAGAGAAGGCAGGATATTGATGGACATTGATATTCTGGAATTCGGAGAAGCGAGACATCACGTCGGTGATTGGGAAAGAGACTATGTGAAAACCTTGCTGAAAGAGATAGTTGACGGATAGTTACGCCTTCATGCCAAGTTCTTCTTGCATGCCGAGACCGCAGCGGCAGAGAGTGCTGCTTATTTCTTCGTTCTCGGCAAACGGATAAATTGTTCGCAGATGAAAGAGCGCGATGAGACAAGACACCTTTTCGGCACTTTACGTACACTTTATGAGAAGCGACCCGAAAAGCCCTGCAAAGCGACATAAGAGTTTGTATATTCTTATGTCGTTTTGCCTTTACAATCCTCTTTGCCTTTGTCAAAACCCTCTTATGAAATGCGCCGGGCGATGCATACATGCGTCGGGCGAGACGGGCAGAGTATGACGTCAGCCTATGCGCGATGCTTCTCATCAGCCTACATGCAATGATATTTTTCTTGCTTTATAGAGTAGTTTCTCCATATCGGTCGTACAACTTTCTGAGTATTAAAGTTCATTGAAATATTATCTGAATTAAATTTTCAACGTGTATAAAAATTATTTTCTACATGTAGAAAAATATTTTTCAACGTGTAGAGAAATTCTTTTCAACGTGTAGAGAAATTCTTCTCAACGTGTAGAGAAATTCTTTTCAACGTGTAGAGAAATTAATTTTCTTATATCAAAAATAATACAATCCCTTAGGATTAGATAAATAAAGCATGCTTGTAATGAATGTTTTCTCGGCATGAAAACGCATCCTTGCCCTGAAAACAAACGGACGAGAATGACTGAGCGAAAAAAACACTGCCGACTCTCTCGATTATAGACTTTTTTAGTAATTTTGCAACATATGAAAGAATTTAAACTTAATTCCAAATACAAACCGACAGGAGACCAGCCCGAAGCAATCAGACAACTGACCGACGGCATAAAGCGAGGAGACAAGGCGCAGATTCTGTTGGGAGTGACAGGGTCGGGAAAGACTTTCACTGTCGCCAATGTCATTGCAAATGTCAACAAACCGACTCTGATATTAAGCCACAATAAAACACTCGCCGCACAACTCTATGGAGAAATGAAAAGCTTCTTTCCGGATAATGCAGTGGAATACTACGTGTCCTATTACGACTACTATCAGCCGGAAGCTTATCTGCCCTCAACAGATACTTATATCGAGAAAGACCTCGCAATAAATGATGAGATAGACAGACTCAGACTCTCGGCAGTGTCTTCGCTGCTTTCGGGCAGAAAAGACGTAATCGTCGTATCGTCCGTGTCGTGCATATACGGAATGGGCGGACCCGTTGCCATGTCAGAAAGCGTCATAAGAATAAGAAAAGGACAAATCGCCGAGCGCAACACCTTCCTGCGAAGATTGGTAGATGCGTTATACCTCAGAAACGACATCAATCTGCAACGAGGCAACTTCCGCGTCAAAGGAGATACGGTTGACATCTTCATGGCTTACAGTGACAACATCCTACGCGTAACATTCTGGGACGACGAGATAGAAACAATAGAAGAAATCGATTCGGTTTCATTCCATCATATCGCAACATTCGAAGACTATGAGATTTATCCCGCAAACCTCTTCGTCACATCAAAAGAACAAACCGAAGCAGCAATACGCGAGATACAAGACGACTTGGTAAAGCAAATAGCCTTCTTTAAAGAAATAGGAGACGGAATAAAAGCTCAACGCATCAAAGAACGAGTGGAATATGATATGGAAATGATAAAAGAACTCGGACATTGCAGCGGCATAGAAAACTACTCCCGATATTTCGACGGAAGAGAAGCAGGACAGAAACCCTACTGTCTTTTAGACTTCTTCCCCGACGATTTCCTGATGGTCATAGATGAAAGCCATGTAAGCATACCGCAGATAAATGCAATGTACGGAGGAGACAGAGCGAGAAAGACCAATCTCGTGGAATTCGGTTTTCGCTTGCCCGCAGCTTTCGATAATCGTCCGTTGAAATTCGAAGAGTTCCAAAATATGATAAATCAAGTAATCTATGTATCTGCCACGCCGGCAGACTTCGAACTGCAACAATCAGAAGGCATCGTCGTTGAGCAGATAATTCGTCCTACGGGATTACTTGACCCGGAAATCATCATAAGACCAAGCGAAAACCAAATAGACGATTTAATGTATGAAATAGAAAAGAGATGCAAAAATGAAGAAAGAACACTTGTAACGACACTCACAAAACGAATGGCAGAAGAGCTGACCGAATTTCTCCTTAATCATAATATAAGAGCAAACTATATACATAGCGATGTGGCAACTCTTGACAGAGTTAAGATAATGAATGATTTGCGCATGGGGCTTTTTGACGTTTTGGTTGGCGTCAATCTGCTACGCGAAGGTCTTGATTTGCCCGAAGTCTCTCTTGTCGCAATATTAGACGCAGACAAAGAAGGTTTTCTACGAAGTCATCGAAGCCTCACTCAGACTGCCGGAAGAGCTGCAAGAAATGTAAACGGTAAAGTAATTATGTATGCAGACAGTATTACAGACAGCATGCAGAAGACTTTGGACGAAACAAACAAAAGACGCATGAAACAACTGAAATATAATGAAGAACATCATATCACACCTAAACAGATAATAAAGGATGTCAAGGAAATGCTCGTAACAAACAAGCAAGAAAGCACAAACCGCAACTCAACATCTACCACTTCAAAGACCTACGGAAGTATTTACATAGAACCGGAAAATACCGCTTTTGCCGCAGATCCTATCATCGAGCGTATGACAAGACAACAACTTGAAAAGAGTATTGCCGACACTACTGCTTTAATGAAGCAAGCAGCGAAAGAACTCGACTTCATTCAAGCGGCTCAATATCGTGACGAGATAGTAAGATTACAAAAAGAATTAGAATTGAAATAGAGTTAAATTATGCTTAATCACAGTTATGTATGATATATTTTCGTACTTTTGCGGTGCGAGAATATCTGCTTATGAATAAGGCATTCAGATACTTAAAGCAAAGCTGTTTTTAAAACTTTAATTTGAAAATCAAATGAACAAAGAAGATATAAATAATATCGTTGACGAGACTGTGCACCGTCCTAAAAGACATAAAATAGAGAAAACCGGTTTCGACAACCTCCGTAATTGGCTTAATATAATATTCATGATAGGTGCAATAGTGGGTATGATAATATATTTTTTCAGTGACAATACCATAGGAACGTTTATCATATTAGCCGCAATGGTTTTTAAAATTGTAGAAACAGCACTGCGTTTTATACACTAAATGAAAAGATTTACAGCAACAATATTATTCTTAACGGTTGTATTCTTGACGGGATTTGCGCAGGAATACAATCAAATCAACGAAGACGGAACTTTCATTCCTGCAAATCAACGAAATAGAAATAACTCCGACAGCATTAAAAGTCAGCATAAAGAAATTCCTCGCGGAATGAAAGTATGGACTGTTGATGAACGTTTCGGAGATATTTCTGTGGCAACTCCCGACACTCTTTCATATTTGTTCATGAATACTGTTTTTGATACGGGTATGCGCGGAGAATATAACACAACAGGCAATATAGGCATGCCGAGAATAAACCGTATCTTCATTGACCGCTCTGATAATGAACAGTTTATGTTCACTCAACCTTATGACTTCTTCATAACTCCGGTAGAGAAATTCAGATTTACCAACACATTATCACCTATAACGAACATTAGTTACAATACCTGCGGAGACAGAACCAACGGAGAAGATCACTTCAAAGCCATATTTGCTGTAAATTCAGGTAAACGTATTGGCGTAGGTTTCAAGTTTGACTACATATACGGAAGAGGATATTATCAAAATCAAAGTACATCCCACTTCAATTATACAATGTATGGAAGCTATCTCGGAGATAAATACCAAGCACATCTTCTAATGTCAACCAACCATCAGAAAGTAACTGAGAACGGAGGTATAACCGATGATAATTACATCACACATCCCGAAAGTTTCAACGAGAGTTATGCAACCGAAGAAATCCCGACCGTACTTTCAAAAAACTGGAATCGCAACGACAATCAGCACATATTCTTTACTCACAGATTCAGTTTGGGCTTTAATCGCAAGGTTCCCATGACAGAAGACGAGATAAAAGCAAAAAAGTTTGCGATAGAATCTCAAAAAGAGAAGAAGGCTGCCGAAGAAAAAGAGGAAGCAAAAAGAAAAGCGGAAAAAGAAGGACGTAGCTTTAACGAGGATGAATATGACAGGCAAAGAGCTCTCGCAGGAAGACCTGATAACGCAAAAATAACGGGAGATGAGCCGGAGGAAAAGAAAAACGCCAAAGGTGAAAGAATAAAGACGGACATTGATTCGATTGGCAACATAATCGCAGATGAAAATAAAGACGCGACAAATTTATGGATGAAAAATGAGTATGTGCCTGTAACAAATTTCATACACACTGCAAGATTCGACAATTACAGCCGTATATATCAAGCCTATATGACTCCTGAAAACTTCTATGCCGATCAATATTATAATATAGGAAGATTCGGCGGAGACTCTATTTATGACAAGACAAGACACTATTCCCTTAAAAATACTTTTGCGATAGCACTACTCGAAGGTTTCAACAAATGGGCAAAGGCAGGACTTAAAGCCTTTGTCACATCCGACTTACGCCACTTTGAATTGCCTGACTCTATCGGAGGTACAATTAAATACAACGAACACAATCTTAGTATTGGCGGACAATTAAGCAAGACACAAGGAAACACGCTGCACTATGACATAATGGCTGAAACATGGCTTACAGGAGAAGATGCAGGACAATTAAAACTTAAAGTCAATGCCGACGTTAATTTCAGACTGTTTAAAGACACTGTACAATTAGCAGCAAGCGGTTTTCTACATCGCATAAATCCAACTTTCTACTACCGACATTACCACTCTAAACATTTCTGGTGGGATAATACTGATCTTGAAAAGATACTCCACACACGTATAGAAGGTAATTTGTCATTGAAAAGAACGCGTACAAAACTTCGTGTTGCAATAGATAATATAAAAAACTACACATATTTCGGTCATAGTTATGCGATAGACAGAACTAACAATAATAGTCGCAATTCAAACTCAATTTGGGTGCGTCAACATGGTGGAAATATAAATCTGATAACCGTATCGCTTAAACAAGACTTCCGATTAGGCATGTTGAACTGGGAAAATGTCATAACCTATCAAAAGTCAAGTAATACGGATGTTCTGCAAGTTCCTGACATTAATCTGTACACAAATCTTTTCATAAGATTTAAGATAGCAAAGGTGATGAACGTGGACTTAGGGGCAGATGCAAGATACTTTACGAAATATTATGCTATGGATTACAGTCCGGCAATAGGACAGTACACCTTACAAGAGAATACGGAAAGCAAAGTAAAGATAGGAAACTATCCAATCGTTAACGCTTACGCCAATTTCCATTTGAAACATACGCGCTTCTTCGTTATGATGAGCCACATAAACAGCGGAAACGGTAATTATTTCCTAACGCCCCACTACCCTATTAATCAGCGTGTTTTGCGCTTCGGTATAAGTTGGAACTTCTTCAACTGATATCTTTAACGCTAACTCATCGAACTTACGTTAATTGTAGTTGAATGTGCATATATTTTCAACTTTCGAGATTGTTTTATAATATTTTGAAAATCAAATATTGTAAAAGAGTTCGCCTTAAAGCAAAAAAATGGAGTACCGCCGTACTCCAACCTTTTTGTTAACCTTAAATCTAATACTATGAAAAACACATTGCAAAATTACTTCAATTATTTTAATATGCAAGTTTTCCACTTGTTATTCTGCCATTTATAACTTATGTTAACGGACACAAGTGTTATTTTGACTACTTTTTACAAAAAAGCTGTACGTTTTGAATATAGAACAATGAGGGTTAGATGAAATAAAATTAACGTAATTGAAGATAATACGTATTTCCAAAGTTATCGTTTTATACTCCAAAAGCAATGTTTTTACATTACGAAAGTTATCGTTTTGTATTGCAAAACAATAACTTTTGAAAAGACGTCTATAACATATTGATTTTCAATATTATAAATATAAGATATTCAAAGTGCATAATATTTACTTTGAAATGCTATACAATTCATTTCGGAAAATACCAAACTAAAAAAAATTATTATATGAAAGCTACCTTTATTTTAACGTGAGTTTGACGAATTATAATTCTTTCTGTAATTTGATGAATATCGCGTATTGTTATAGTACAGTTTGTATAACAAAACGTTTTGGTAGCCAAGCCGATACGAGGCAGTGCTGTTCTACATTTATCGGACAGACACCGGATCTGTCCCTACATGCTTATTATGATGTATATATTATAATCCTGCATATAGGGACACGTCCTGTGCGTGTCCGAACTGCCACGCGCCTGTACGCATTTACAACAATATTGCGAGTGTAAGTTTATTG
>CALGRN010000236.1 GCA_937880835.1 uncultured Prevotella sp.
ATCAAAGACTTTAAATCCGCAAAAAGCAAACAAATGTTTCAGAAGTACAACAACATGCTTTCTGATATTGTAAAGAAAGCACAACATCTTGACAGTATGCGTGATAAATACATTAGTTCAAGTCTTGATTCTAAAAAAAGAATGCATGAAAGTATAATCAAAGCAGAAAAAGAATTGGACAATATACGTATAGAAAGCAGAAAAATTCTGAAATCAATAAGAAATGAGGAAAATCTATTACTAACGAAATAAGAAATAGCGTATGAAAAAGTATTTTGCAGAATCAGAACTGATTATCAATCCGGATGGAAGCATATTCCATTTGCACATAAAGCCCAATAATCTTGCAGACAAGGTTATATTAGTTGGTGATCCCGGACGTGTTGCATTGGTGGCATCACACTTTGACACTCGCGAATGTGAAGTTGAAAACCGCGAATTCAGAACAATAACAGGAACATATAAGGGAAAACGAATAACAGTGCAAAGCACGGGTATAGGATGTGACAATATAGATATTGTTATAAACGAGATGGATGCTCTTGCAAATATAGATTTCGAAAGCAGAACTGAAAAAGACACTTTCAGACAACTGACGTTTGTGCGTATAGGAACTTGCGGAGGACTTCAACCGGAAAATCCGACAGGAACTTTCATAGCAAGCAGGAAAAGCATCGGGTTCGACGGACTGCTGAACTATTATGCAGGAAGAGATGAAGTGTGCGACATAGACTTTATGGAACGGTTCAAGGAACATATGAATTGGAGTCAAAGACTTGGAGATCCTTATGTAGTTGATAATGACAACGAATTGTTGGAACGTATTGCTTGCAACGACATGACACGAGGAGTGACAATAGCATGCGGAGGGTTCTTCGGACCTCAGGGAAGAGAATTGAGAATACCACTTGCAGATCCTAAACAAAACGAGAAAATAGAGAACTTTGAATATAAAGGATATAAGATAACTAACTTTGAAATGGAAGGCTCTGCTCTCGCAGGACTCTCAAAACTAATGGGACATAAAGCGTTGACATGTTGTATGGTTATAGCAAATCGAGTTGCAAAAGAAGCAAACACGAACTATAAAAACAATATTGATGTGCTTATAAAAAAGGTATTGGAAAGAATTTAATGAATAACAGTATATTGGAAAACCACACCATTTGCGCCTTAGCCACACCGGCAGGAGGCGCAATTGGTGTGATCCGGTTGTCCGGAAGCTCCGCAATAGAAATAGCGGACAAGGTATTTCATTCGTCAACAGGTAAAAAACTTGTCCACGCAAAAACGCAGACTGTTCATTATGGAGAGATTTCCGACAACGAGGAAAACGCTATCGATGATGTTCTTGTTACAATATTCAGAAAACCGCATTCATACACGGGCGAAGACTCTGTTGAGATTTCATGTCATGGAAGCAGTTATATATTGCGACAAATAATACAGTTGTTAATCGACAACGGATGTAAACATGCGAAACCGGGTGAATATACACAGCGCGCATATTTAAACGGAAAGATGGATTTGAGTCAGGCGGAAGCTGTTGCAGATCTTATTGCATCAACCAATCGTGCAAGTCATAAAATGGCACTTAATCAATTAAAAGGTAATTTCAGCAGTGAACTTTTAACACTTAGAGAAAAACTGCTGCGAATAACTTCTTTATTGGAATTGGAATTGGATTTCAGCGATCATGAAGAACTGGAATTTGCTAACAGAACAGAACTTTTGGAACTCGCAGAGCATATAGAACGCAGAATATCAACACTGGTAAATTCTTTTAAAACAGGAAATGCACTGAAAAAAGGAATCCCGGTTGCCATAATCGGAAAAACAAACGTAGGCAAAAGCACTCTTCTGAATAGATTGCTTAACGAAAATAAAGCGATAGTGAGCGATATTCACGGTACAACGCGTGACGTAATTGAAGATACAACAGAAATAAAAGGAATAACATTCCGCTTCATTGATACTGCCGGAATACGCAATACGGAAGATAAAGTGGAACAATTAGGAATAGAACTCACATATAAAAAAATAAACGAGGCGGAAATAATATTGTGGTTGGTTGATAGCATTCCCTCAAAAGAAGAAATAAACCATATAAGTAAGATATGCAATGGAAAGAAACTGATATTGATAAATAACAAGATTGACAAAAAGAATGATACTTTAATAAATAAATCGGAAATAGTCGACGATAACATAAAAACGATATCAATAAGCGCAAAATACGGCACAAACATACAAGAACTTGAATCGCTTATATATAAGGAGACAAATATAACCGAAATAACGGAAACGGATGTAATAGTAACCAATGCGCGCCATTATGAAGCTCTGCAAGATGCACAAGAGAGCATTAAAAGAGTCATAAACGGACTTCAAGTAGGCATAAGTAGCGATTTGGTTGCAGAAGATCTGAGAATATGTCTTAACCAACTGGCAGAAATAACCGGTGGAATAATAACGACAAACGAAGTCTTAGGAAACATCTTTGCACATTTCTGCGTGGGAAAGTAAATAGCAATTAGCATCGATTACAATCAATCACAAAATATCACATAAGGCGTTCATAATGAGCGCCTTTTCTTTTTGCCCACTTTTTAAGTAAAGTCGATAAAAATCGTTTTTGCTCGATTTTTTGTACCGCTCTTGTACCGCCGTCTCAGAAAAAGCCATTATTATAGTGGCGGAGGTTGGCGAGATAGTAGAGGAATTATACAATGGTTGACAATGGTATAATACTATATACAATAGTTGAAGCCATCAGCCACCTAATATTAACAAAAAATGAACAAAAATGACAGCAAGTAAAGTTAAAATCAAAAAAGTCTGCGAATGGTGCGGACAAGAGTTCATTGCTTGGAAGGTCTCAACAA
>CALGRN010000237.1 GCA_937880835.1 uncultured Prevotella sp.
TGCATCATGATGTCGGTGACGCCGGCAGCAGTCTGATATGGAGGCAGTGAAAAAGTGCGTTCAGGATTCATTATTGCAAATTTGCAGCGTCCGTAATCGCTGTTGAACCCTTTTTTTACTGCACCGTATTCGTTCGTTATCACAGTGCTGCTGCTCATTTCCGAACCTGCTGCCGGTATCGTAACTATTGCGCCGATGGACAGACATGCGGTTGCGACAGCCTTTCCGTTCCAGAAATCCCATACATCTCCGTTGTAACATACACCGTACCCGATAGCTTTCGCCGAGTCGATGACGCTTCCTCCGCCCACAGCAAGGATGAAATCGACGTTCTCTTTGCGGCAAAGCTCTATGCCCTCATACACTTTCGACAACACCGGATTGGGTACTACGCCACCCAGCTCAACGTGTTCTATACCGTCAGCGTCCAACATCGAATATACTTTATCGAGCAATCCGCTGCGTTTTGCGCTGCTTTCTCCATAGTGTACAAGCACTTTTCTGCCTCCGTAATGCTTTATGAGAGAGGCAAGTTTCTCCTCCGATTGTTTGCCGAAAACAATCTTTGTAGGAGCATAAAAAATGAAATCTTTCATCGTTCTGCGTTTAAAATATTTTCATTAATATGCTACAAATTTACTAATTTATTTACTATGACAGCACTGCCGTATGAAAAATAATTAGTAAATTTGCCACTATAAACAACTAAATCGTTAATATTATGGATGTAGGAGACAAAGTTCCGGAGATTTTAGGACATGATGAGAAAGGAAAAGAAATACGCATCAGCGATTTTGCAGGGCGCAAATTAGTATTGTATTTTTATCCGAAAGACAGTACATCGGGATGCACATCAGAGGCTTGCAACCTGCGTGATAACTATTCGGAACTGCGCAAACAAGGTTATGAAGTATTAGGAGTGAGTGTAGATGACGAGAAATCGCATAATAAGTTCATTGAAAAGAATGAGCTTCCGTTCTCGCTTATCGCCGACACAGAAAAGAAATTGGTTGAAGAATTTGGTGTCTGGGGTGAGAAAAAGATGTACGGGCGCACTTACTTCGGTACATTCCGCACAACTTTTATAATAAATGAAGAAGGTGTTATCGAGCGTATCATAACTCCGAAACAGATAAAAGTGAAAGACCACGCAAATCAAATATTGTCGGAATAATAAGAGAACAACATTATAAAGAAATAAAAAGAAACAAGAAATCTATGATTAACAATCAATTATTACACCCTGAAAGCATTGTCGTAGTTGGCGGTTCCAACAACATGCACAAACCCGGTGGGGCAGTAGTACGCAATCTTATCAGCGGCGATTACAAAGGTATTCTGCGAGTAGTGAACCCGAAAGAAGATGAGGTTCAAGGTATTAAAGCATTCCACGATGTAAAAGAATTGCCTCAAACCGATTTGGCAATTCTCGTAGTTGCATCGAAGTTTTGTCCCGAATATGTTGAGTTTTTGGCTTCACAGAAAGGAGTAAAGGCTTTCATAATAATCACCGCAGGCTTCGGAGAAGAGACAAAAGAAGGCGCAGTGTTAGAACAGAAGATACTGGATACATGCGAAAAGTATGGCGCAGCACTCATAGGGCCGAACTGTATAGGACTTATGAACTCATGGCATCATAGCGTTTTCACCAAACCGATACCTAAACTTAATCCCAAAGGTGCGGATTTTATCTCCGGTTCGGGTGCTACTGCGGTCTTCATTCTTGAATCTGCCGTTATCAAAGGATTGTCATTCAATTCTGTTTGGAGTATAGGAAACGGCAAACAGATAGGAATAGAGGATGTGCTTCAATACATGGACGAAAACTTCGATGCTGAACGTGACTCGCATGTTAAATTGCTTTACATCGAGAACATATCCAATCCGGATAAACTTTTGTTGCATGCAACATCCTTGATACGTAAAGGATGCAGGATAGCAGCTATCAAATCAGGTTCTTCGGAGAGTGGAAGTCGTGCGGCATCGTCACATACCGGTGCGATAGCAAGTTCGGATTCGGCAGTCGAAGCATTGTTCCGTAAAGCGGGAATAGTACGCTGTTTCTCTCGCGAAGAATTGACAACAGTGGGTTGTATCTTCACTTTGCCTAAGTTTACAGGCAGGAATTGCGCCATCGTAACGCATGCCGGAGGCCCGGGAGTGATGCTTACGGATGCTCTTTCAAAAGGAGGTATGAGCGTTCCGGGCATAAACGGTCCTCTTGCAGAAGAATTAAAGGGACTTCTTTTCCCCGGTTCTTCTGTGGCAAATCCTATCGATATCCTCGCAACAGGTACGCCGGAGCATTTGGGTATAGCAATAGATTATTGTGAAAAGAAGTTCGATAACATCGATGCCATATTCGTAATATTCGGTACTCCGGGTCTTGTTGAGCTTTACGAGGCTTACGATGTGCTTCACAAAAAGATACTCGAATGCAAGAAACCGATATTCCCCATACTGCCAAGTCTGCATACCGCAGGTCCGGAAGTAGCTGAATTCCTTAGTCGCGGACATGTTAATTTCAGCGATGAGGTTACTCTTGCCACTGCACTTGCACAAGTAATGAAGACTCCGCAGCCTGCTGTTAAAGACTTGGACGAGTCTCTTGTGGACGTAAAAAGAGTGCGTGAGATTATAGATGGAGTGAAAGAGGATGGTTATGTTGCTCCCGACATTGTACGCCAGATATTCGAATGTGCCGGAATTCCTATGGTTCCGGAACTTGCTTCATCAAGTAAAGAAGAGCTTGTAGCATTCGCAGAGAAGATAGGATACCCGATAGTAGCCAAAGTTGTGGGCCCTGTTCACAAGAGTGATGTAGGCGGTGTGACTCTTAATATACGCACATCAGAGCATCTCGCGCTTGAATTTGACAGAATGATGCAGATAAAAGATGCTACGGGAGTTATGGTTCAGAAGATGATAAAGGGGACTGAACTATTCATCGGAGCTAAGTATGAAAACAGATTCGGACATGTTGTACTGTGCGGTTTAGGCGGTATCTTCGTTGAAGTGCTTAAAGATGTTTCAAGCGGACTTGCCCCATTGTCTTCCGATGAGGCTTATTCGATGATTCGTTCGCTTAAATCTTACAAGATAATAAAAGGTACACGAGGACAGAAAGGGCTTAATGAAGACAAGTATGCAGATATAATAATGCGTCTGTCAACGCTTCTTCGTTTCGCTACCGAGATAAAAGAAATGGACATAAATCCATTGCTTGCCGATGAGAATGATGTCGTAGCTGTTGATGCAAGAATACTTATTGAAAAGAAGTAACGGCATAAGCATACGTTTACAAGTAAAGGATGACTCTGCGAAACGAGTCTTCTGAAAACAATAAATGCAGACTTCAAAACATTGAAGTCTGCATTTATTATATGTATTACTGCCGTATCTTATCCGCAGTGGAAATAGTTTTCAACCAATTTTGCTATTTCTTCGTGGTTGTTTTCTATATCCTTTCTCAATGTAGAGTCATTGAATGATTTGAGCTGATTTATGATACCGTCGATCATTGCAGGACTGAATACGTTATGTTTCTCAAACACTTTGCGATCACGTTCAAGGCGTTCAGCCGATGCATAGCAGCTGTCAGGAAGCTGTGCGAGCTGTGCAAGCTTTCCTTCGTTTGCCTTATCGTGTATGTTAACGTCAACATAAGTTGCCTTTGACAATTCGAGTGAGTTATCCATTTCGAAACCGTGACGGCATGCTACGCAAAGACCAGCGAGCAACTGATATACGTCTGCCGAACCATCCGGTGAACGCATTTCTACTGTTTGCTTGCTTGATGTGTCGTAATTTGAAGGTTTTTCCAACTTGTTTGCTTTGCTGCACATGTCAACATCTGCTGTCCAACCGAGCGGAACACGCACAAGTACTGAGCGGTTACGGTCGCCCCAACATACGTTTGTGGGTGCTTCCTGATGAGGAACGAGACGGAAATATGATGTAGGATTTTTGTTTCCGAAAGCTGTTATGCTTTCTGCCAACTGCATCATACCGCCAATCATCTTGCGTGCTTCATCGCTTAGAACTCCGTCTTTGAGCATCATGTTCTTGCCATCTTTAACCATACGCATGTGAACATGAAGTCCGGAGCCTGCTTTTCCTGTTGTTATCTTCGGTGCGAAAGTGATGTTGTAACCCTCCATATAACCGAGATTTCTGATTATCCATTTTGCTATTACGAGCTGGTCAGCCGCATCTTCTACTCTTACAGGCAAGAACTCAATTTCGTTCTGCTCGTAAACGAGACCATCCTGTTTGAAGTTTCCTACTTCTGAATGACCATATTTGATTTGTCCGCCTGCTTTTGCGATGTACTGCATGCACTTCTTACGGAAGTCGTTTGCTTTTGCATAAGGAGCTGATTCGTGGTATCCGCGCTGGTCGATTGCAGGGAATACGTCCTCTGCTTCTTTAATAACGTAGTATTCAAGTTCGCCCATTGCTTGGAATTCCATGCCCGTTACGTCGGTGAAAGCCTTTGCTGCCTTAGCCAAAGTGTGCTCCGGTGAGCTTTCAAGCGGATTGCCGTCTTTGTCGAAATAAGAACAAAGCATGCACAGAGTAGGTATCTCTGCGAACGGATCTATAAAGGCTGTGCTGAATCGCGGAAGCACATAAAGGTCGCTGCTGCCTGCCTGAATGAAGCTGAAAAGGCTTGAACCGTCAACTCGTTCGCCGCAAGTCAGAATTGTTTTAAGGTAGTCCAAGTTGTTGATAACGAAGTTCAAAGTCTTCAATTTACCATCACCTCCCGGATACATGAAGTTTACCATACGAATATCATTCGCCTGAATGAATCTTATGATGTCTTCTTTTGTGAATTCGTGTGGAAGTTTCTGCAAGAACTCAACCACAACGTTGGAATTCATTGTTAACTGATCGTTTCCCATAATTATATTATTTTTTAATTTATGTTATACTATATGTAAATTTCGGACAAAGATAGCAAAAACAAATATAGATACAAAATAAAAACACGAAATTTATGCATTATTTCGTTTTTTCATATATATTTCCCGTTTTTTCTTATCCATTCGTTCTATTGCATAGCGCAAAGTGATACGTGGCATTGATTTTACGTTATTGTCTATGAAGTTGTAGAGCGTTTCAATATCCTGTTTTCCCACCTCGCGGAGCATCCATCCCGAAGCTTTTTGTATCAAATCATGCTCGTGTGTAAGATATTTCTTTGCTATGTCCAGAGTAACATCAAGCCGCCCGTTTTTTATAAGCGTGTATGTGGAAACAATGGCTATGCGCTGCTCCCATAGGTTTTCGCTTTCGCTCAACTCATACAGTATGTCGGCAGGACGGTTCTTTACGTACTCTCCAATGATTTGAGGACAGCTTAAATCCACCAAGTCCCAGTTGTTCACAAACTTGGTGTTTGCGAGGTAGAAATATACTATATCTTCCTTTTCGGCATCCTCTTTTGCTTTTTTATATTTGCTTACAAGCGCGAGAAGTGCCGAAAGTCGATATTCGTGTATCTTGCTGTGAAGCATGGTTTCTATATCTTCCAACGATGCATCGCCGTATTTAGTTGCCACCTTTCTGTTGTCAGGCACTTTTATACCTGCGAAAACATCGCCTTCTCCATATTCTCCTTTACCTGTTTTGAAAAACTTTGATAAGTCTTTTATCTTATCTTCGTGAGCAATACCTTTCAATTCGGCTTGCCAATTTTCGATAATGTTCATGTCAGTGTCTGTTTATATGTGGATGCAAAGATAGTAATTTTTGCTTTCATACCTGTTTTGAAAAACTTAAATATCATTATATGGTATAAACATCTTATTAAGAATACCGGTGTATTATGTTTGTTCATACCGGCGTAATTCAATGGTTATGATATTGTCAAATAATCTTACAACGAATGCAAATTCTCTCTTTTTTGTTGTCGATTGAATATTTGTGCGCAAAAATGAGAAAAATATAATGTGTTGAAAATCAAGATTTTAATGCCGTAATATATTTGTTCGGATTTTCAAAAGCTATTGTTTTGCATGCTGAAAGGATTACTTTTGCAATCAGAAAACTATTGTTTTGCAAGTGGAAAGTTATAAAACAGAAGTGCAAAAGTTATCCTTTTGCATATTGAAAACCGAAAAACAGCTGTGAAAGAATATATTTTTCTATTTTCAAAAGCTGTTTGCCGGTTTTTCAAATTCAGAATTATCATTACATTTTCGTTATAATTCGGTTTGGAAGAAAGTATGTTTTTACATGCCAAATATTTAGATGTTTCATAGGTTTATGTGTGAAAACTTCATCTTCTTTTTGCGCTCTCGAAACTATATTGAAACAAATTTCGACTTTGTTATTTTATCATCATGCCTATGGTTTTATTTGTGTCAATTTGTCATATCGTTATGACTAAATGGCGTAAGGATGCTTGGGGCATATCTTTTGAAACCTTTTATACAGAAAGAATAATAAAAGAAAGGAGAAAGAATATGACATTCGAAAAGTTTACAATCAAGGCACAGGAAGCTGTTCAGGAGGCTTTGAACTTGGCTCAACTAAACGGACAGCAAACCATTGAGCCCGTTCATCTGCTTCAAGGAGTGATGAACAAGGGAAAGGATGTGACCAATTATATAATGCAAAAACTTGGAGTGAACGGCAGACAGATAGAAATGTTGTTGCAGCAGGAGTTTGCTCACTTGCCGAAAGTGCAGGGAGGACAACCTTATATGAGCAACGACACAAACATGGTGTTGCAGAAATCTGTTGAAACTGCAAAGAAGTACGGCGACGATTTTGTTTCCGTCGAACTGCTGTTCATGGCATTGCTCATAGTCAATTCCACTGCAAGCCGTATCTTGAAAGATGCCGGATGCACGGAAAAAGAATTGGAAAAAGCGATTAAAGAGCTTCGACAAGGACAGAAAGTGCAATCGCAAAGTGGCGATGAAAACTATCAGGCTTTGTCTAAATATGCTCGAAATCTGGTGGAAGATGCACGCGTCGGCAAGCTCGATCCTGTGATAGGTCGAGACGAGGAGATAAGGCGTGTGCTTCAAATATTGTCGCGCAGAACGAAGAACAATCCTATTCTTATAGGCGAACCGGGTACAGGTAAGACTGCCATTGTGGAGGGATTGGCAGAACGGATAGTGCGTGGCGACGTGCCGGAGAATCTGAAAGACAAGCAGCTTTATTCGCTTGATATGGGTGCATTGCTTGCCGGTGCAAAATACAAAGGTGAGTTTGAAGAACGATTGAAAGGCGTTATAAAGGAAGTTACGGGCAGTGACGGACATATAATACTTTTCATTGACGAGATACATACGCTCGTAGGAGCAGGCGGAGGTGAAGGTGCTATGGACGCAGCTAATATCTTGAAGCCCGCACTTGCACGTGGCGAGTTGCGCGCAATAGGTGCAACGACACTGAACGAATATCAGAAATATTTTGAAAAAGACAAGGCTCTCGAACGCCGTTTCCAAACGGTAATGGTGGAAGAACCCGATGAGCTTTCAGCTATATCTATACTTCGAGGATTGAAAGAGCGTTATGAAAACCATCACAAGGTGCGTATTCAGGATGATGCATGCATTGCGGCAGTAAAGCTTTCGGAGCGTTATATAAGCGAAAGGTTTCTTCCTGACAAGGCAATAGACTTGATGGACGAGGCTGCTGCAAAGCTTCGGATGGAGCGAGACTCTGTTCCGGAGGAGCTTGACGAGATAATACGAAAGCTGAAACAGCTTGAAATAGAGCGTGAGGCTATAAAACGTGAAAACGACGAGCCTAAAATAAGACTGCTTGATAAGGATATTGCCGAGCTGAAAGAGCAGGAAAAAACGTTCAGGGCTAAATGGGAAAGCGAGAAAGAACTTGTGAACAGAATTCAGCAAGATAAGCAACAGATAGAGAATTTGAGGTATGAGGCAGAGCGTGCGGAACGAGAAGGCAATTATGAACGTGTGGCAGAAATTCGTTACAGCAGGCTTAAAGCACTCGAAGATGATATATCAGACATACAGGAGAGATTGAAAGCAACGCAAGGCGGAGAGGCTATGGTGCGTGAGGAAGTGACGGCAGATGATATAGCCGAAGTGGTAAGCCGATGGACGGGAATACCCGTTACGAGAATGATGCGAAGCGAAAGGGAGAAACTTCTGCATCTCGAAGACGAACTGCACAAGCGTGTGATAGGGCAAGATGAAGCCATACGGGCTGTGAGCGATGCCGTAAGGCGCAGCCGTGCAGGTCTGCAAGACCCCAAAAGACCGGTGTCTTCGTTTATATTCTTAGGCACGACGGGAGTAGGAAAGACAGAACTTGCAAAGGCTTTGGCAGACTTCCTGTTCAATGATGAAACGATGATGACGCGTATCGACATGAGTGAGTATCAGGAAAAGTTCAGCGTATCACGTCTTATTGGTGCACCTCCGGGTTACGTGGGTTATGACGAAGGAGGGCAGCTTACGGAGTCTGTGCGGCGCAAACCATACAGCGTTGTGCTTTTCGATGAGATAGAGAAGGCTCATCCGGATGTGTTCAACATTCTGCTTCAAGTGCTTGACGACGGCAGGTTGACTGATAACAAAGGACGCACCGTGAATTTCAAGAACACGATAATAATAATGACGTCTAATCTCGGAAGTCAACTCATACGCGAAGAACAGAGTCGTAACGGCGGAGTTTTGAGCGATGTGCAGGCAGAGAGTTTAAAAAGCAATCTCTTGGAGTTGCTTAAAAAGACGATACGACCGGAGTTTCTCAACCGTATTGACGAAACCATCATGTTTCAACCTCTCACGAAGAGCGAGATAGCTGATGTGGTAAGGTTGCAGATGAATGCCGTAAAGAAGATGCTCGAACAGCAGGGACTGGTTCTGGAAACTACCGAAGCGGCTGTCGATTATCTTTCAGAAGTAGGTTATGAGCCCGAGTTCGGCGCGCGCCCCGTTAAGCGAGCGATACAGCGATATGTGCTTAATGAACTTTCAAAGCGCATTCTGTCGGAAGAAGTATCAAAAGAAAAGCCTGTCGTTATAGATGCAGGAGCTGACGGATTGATATTCGGAAACAGAGCATGAATAAATTAAAAAGTAATGTGTCGGAGTAATTCTTCGGCACATTCCTTTTATTATAATGGCGTGAGTCGGACTAATCAATGATAATCATTTAATTTGGTTAACGACAAGATTTTTTCTATTCGTTTCCCTTGAACGGTCATTCTTTTATCGTTCGAGGGATTTTTGACATCTATATTGGATTAAGATGAGTTAGAGCCTTATACGCAGTGAAAAAACAATCACGTTTTTGTTAGGCAACAAGAAGCATTTTAGAAAATTATTATACACTTTCTTCGGAAAATAAAAACACCTTACTTAATAAAGCTTATAAGCAATCTGTGAAAAGTGAATACACTTTCGGCAAAAAGTGTATTACCAAACTGTGATGTCCTAAATAACGTGAGTTAGACGCATTATAATTCTTTCTATAACTTTATGAATATCGCGTATTGTTTTATAGTAAGGTTTGTATGACAAGACGTTTTTAGTAATCATACCTATACGAGACAGTGTTGTTTTACGTTTATCGGACAGACACCGGGTCTGTCCCTACATGCTGATTGTGATGTATATATAATATCCTGCATGTAGGGACGTCCGAATTGCCACGTGCCTGTATGTATTTACAACAATATTGTGTGTCTGTTCACCTTCCAACTTTTAATGATTATAATTAAATCTATTGAATTGAATTAATCGAACTCAGGTTAAATATGTCTTGTAAACAGATTATTTTCAACCACATTGAAGTGTATTAATCAACTACGCATCGGGCAGGTAATAAAAAATGCCTTATAAGACATTTTTATCAGTCTTATAAGGCATTTTGAACTTATTGTTATTTATATTGATTCAGCCTTGTCAGAGTCCTAAATCTTTCTTTATCGCTTCTATCTTCTGATTGCTTTCCGCATCGCAACGTTCATAACATCCGCTGCACTTCATTTCTCCTTTTGTTTCGAGATAGAACTTTATCTTGGGTTCAGTGCCCGACGGACGTACGCTCACCTTTGTGCCGTCTTCGCAGAACCATTGCAGCACGTTGCTCGGTTCGGGCTGATTAATCTGCGCCAAATTGCCTGCGGCATCACGCTGTTCGAGCGTCTGATAATCTTTCCAACATATCACTTTGCTTCCGCCCAACAGAGTAGGAGGATTGTTTCTGTAATTTGTCATCATCTGTTTAATCTCATCCGCACCGGTCTTTCCCGGACGCACAACGTTTATCGTAAACTCTTTCGAGAAGCCATATTCCAAATATATGTCCATAAGCAAATCGTAGAGAGTCTTGCCCTTGTCTTTGGCATAAGCGCAAATCTCAGCCGAAACGGCATCCTTGTCGCGCACAAAGTCCTCCGCAAGGAAACCGTAGCTTTCTTCACCGCCACCGATATACTGCTGCTTGCCTTCCGACAATCTTATTTCTCTTGCTATCCACTTAAATCCCGTGTAGCAGTCTCGCATCTCTATATCATTTTTCTCGGCAATCTTGGCAATTACTTCTGTGGTTACAATAGTCTTTACTATAAAATCCGTCGGCTTCATAAGTCCTTTTGCCTTACGATTCTTGATGATATAATAAAGGAAAATCAGACAAGTTTGGTTGCCGTTTATAAGAATCCACTCGCCCTTGTCGTTCTTGCAAGCCATTCCCACACGGTCTGCATCAGGGTCTGATGCCATCACAATGTCGGCATCCATTGCTTTCGCATCGCGTA
>CALGRN010000238.1 GCA_937880835.1 uncultured Prevotella sp.
GGAACATACAGACATCACACTGTCGGTGATTGTTCCGAACAACATTGAAACTGTAAACGGCAATGCAATTTATCGCAAGGGAATATATACTCTGACGGGTATTCGCGTGAAATATGAATGGAAAGAATTGCCAAAAGGCATCTATATCGTAGATGGAAAGAAAGTCATAAAACAATAAAACCATGATATGAAAAACTCTTTTGTTGTTCATAAGGAACAACGAAAGGGTTTTTCTTTTATACCGTATAAATAGAATTGTAAATAAGATATGGGATGTGTTGTCTGTAATACAAGAAAGAAAACGTTATCGACAGGTTTCCGTTAAAACGGCGAGAGGCTGTTCTTGCACCATAAAAGGATAACTTTTGTGCCATAAAAGGATAGTTTTCATAATGCAAAACAATAACTTTTGAAAAACTCTTCGTAATGCGTTGATATTCTTTGATTATGTAACTGACGGAATAGTATGTGCATGCGGCTTCGTTTCATTTTTTGTCGTAAGATTATGAACTTATCTTATAGTTTTTCAATATGTTGTCAGCTTTTATCCGCTTTTTCTTTTTTAAAATTTGGCAGTTAGGAAAATAAGATGTAATTTTGCACCCGCAAATCGTGTTGTTGCACGAAAACAAAAGAAGTTTAACATTAAAATTTAAAAATAAAGGCATGATTATTGTACCGGTAAAAGATGGCGAGAACATCGAAAGAGCTCTCAAAAAGTTCAAGAGAAAGTTTGAAAAGACAGGCGTTGTTAAGAAATTACGCGCGCGTCAGCAGTTCGACAAACCTTCTGTTTTGAAGAGACTTAAGATGGAAAGAGCAATCTACGTACAGAAACTTCGTTCAACAGAGGAATAAAAAATATTCCCGAAGAAATTTGGTAGTTCTGATTTTAATTCGTAAATTAGTTGCCGAAAATAATGCGTGTAACGTTTTATGATGATTAAAAAATTTTTGAACTACCTGCAACTTGAACGGAATTACAGTCCGCTTACAGTGAAGAGTTACGGCGACGATTTAGAAAGTTTCGAGCTGTACTTCAAAAATTTGGATACTCATCTCTCTTGGGAGTTTGTTGACTCCGATATAATTCGTGGATGGATGGAGAGCATGATGGATAAAGGAAACAATGCAGCATCAATCAATAGAAGATTGAGTGCGTTGCGTTCCTTCTATCGTTTTGCCCTAAGTCGAAAGCTTTTAACTTCTGATCCTGCGCATACCGTGATGGGACCAAAGAAAGAAAAACCACTCCCGCAATTCCTTAAAGAGAAAGAAATGGATGAATTGCTGAGCAGAGAGATGTGGACGGATGATTATAAAGATGTATGCGCGCGTACCATATTAATAACATTCTACGAGACAGGCATACGTTTGTCGGAGCTTGTAGGGCTTGATGATGACTCAATAGACTTTGTAAACAGAGAGCTTAAAGTAACCGGAAAGAGAAATAAACAACGGTTTATTCCGTTCGGAAGCGGTCTTGAAAGTGCACTGCGCGATTACATCAATGTGCGAGATAAGCAGGTGGCAAGGCTTACAAATGCTCTTTTTACGACGGAAAAAGGATTGAGAGTTAGCAAAAATCAGGTTCAATATGCCGTAAAGAAGCATTTGTCAAGAGTATCAACTCTTAAAAAAAGAACTCCGCATGTGCTTCGGCATACCTTTGCAACGGCAATGATGAATCATCAGGCAGGTATAGAAAGTGTGAAAAAACTGTTGGGGCATCAAAGTCTCACAACAACGGAGGTGTACACACACACCACCTTTGAACAGTTGAAACGTGAATATAAATCAGCCCATCCAAGGGCTTAACCCTTTTAAAACCGGAGGTAACTATGGACATTAAAATTCAGTCGATACACTTCGACGCTACCGAAAAATTAGAAGCTTTTGTTCAAAAGAAAGCAGAAAAGTTGGAAAAATCTTATGAAGACATTCAGAAAGTGGAGGTTCAATTGAAAGTAGTGAAACCTGCTACTGCATTAAATAAAGAAACAAGCATGACTGTAACAGTTCCCGGAACGAAATTATTCGTTGAGAAAACATGCGACACTTTCGAGGAAGGAGTGGATCTCTGCGTAGATGCAATGAAGGTTCAGCTGTCTAAATATAAAGAAAAACAGCGCAATCATTAAAAAAAACTTGAAAAAGTTTTGGTAATTAGGAAAATATACCTATCTTTGCAGCCGTTTTAGAATACGTCCTAAATGCGTTGCCTGACGGCTGCAAGGATTTGCCTCTTTAGCTCAGTTGGCCAGAGCACGTGATTTGTAATCTCGGGGTCGTT
>CALGRN010000239.1 GCA_937880835.1 uncultured Prevotella sp.
CAGTGCGAGGAAGAGCAGAAGCACGCCTGCCGAACCTAAGAAACCTTCTTCTTCGCCCACTGTGCAGAAGATGAAATCGGTGTCCTGTTCGGGTACGAATTTAAGTTTAGTCTGCGTTCCGTTGAGGAATCCTTTGCCCTGCAAACCACCCGAACCTATCGCAATTTCGCTCTGATGAACATTGTATCCCGCACCTGCCAAGTCTTCTTCAAGCCCGAGCAGCACGTTTATTCTCACGCGCTGATGAGGCTCCATCACTTCGTTAAGCATATAGTCTGCCGAATAGAAGAATGTTATAGATCCTATCGCAAACAGCAGGATGTATAGATATCTTGCGAAACGGAACGTCAGCCAGCGGTAAAGCAGATAAAGAACCATAATCAGGAACAATATAAGCTGAACCCAAACGATGTCGAAACGTATGACATATTCGGAGAAAAGAAAAGCCAAAAGGGTGATGCCGAGACAATAAGCCAATAGTATGAGCGTCTCTTTTCTGTTGCTCATATATACATAAATCATGCCTGCCGTGAATATCTGAACTAATAACAGCACCGCAAATTTGCCTACCGAAGTGGGCGTATCCCATAGCATCACTTCTTCGAAACGTATGCCCACAACGAAGTATATCACTAATGCCAACCCCGTGAACAATACGCTTCCGGGCATTCCCTCGCGATAAAACATAAGGAAAAAGGATATATAGACGAGTGCAGAACCGGTCTCTCGCTGCCCGACAATGAACAGCATGGGCAGCAAAACCACTGCGCTTGCGGCGGCAAAGTGCTTCCAGTTGTGAATGTTGAAACCGTAGGTGCTCATCATCTTCGACACTGCAAGGGCAGTGGCGAACTTCGCAAACTCTGCCGGCTGCAACCTTAAAGGTCCGAGAACAATCCACGAGCGAGAGCCTTTTATCTCGTGCGGATTGAATATTGTTGCGAACAGCAGCAGCAACAGCACTGCATATATCACGTAGGAGAACGAATCGTAGTATCTGTCGTCAAGCATGAGAAGCACGAAACCGAGACAAATGGAAGTGCCTATCCATACAATCTGCATGCCTGAACGTGTGGAAAGACTGAATATGTCGGTGTCTCCGTAAGTGTAGCTCGCACCGCATACGCTTATCCAACCGAAGACAAGCAGGGCTATGTATATGCCTATTGTCCACCAGTCTATCGAGCGGAAGACGCTCGTTTGCCTACCTGTTCCTCGTGCCATAGCCTATACGACGTCTTTGGAAATCAGCGGCACGTTTCTCTGACGATGCCGACAGCTTCCCGTTTATATACTGCTCCATTATCAAAGAACCTATCGGCACACCGTAATCAGCACCGAATCCGCCGTTCTCAACATACACAGAGACGGCTATTTTGGGGTTGTTCATAGGCGCGAAACCCATAAACACGGAGTGATCTTGACCTCTGTTCTGAGCTGTTCCCGTTTTTCCGCAAACCAAATAGTCTGCCCGATTGGCATCGCGACAAGTACCTTTCACCACCGCGCTGCGCATTCCTGCCACCACTTTCTCGTATGCTCTGCGTGAAGATTTGGTGTAGTGACGCTCTCTGAACGCCTTGTCAATATGCTGTCCTTTTATCTTCTTCACCACGTGAGGAGTGTAGAAGTAGCCCCGATTGGCTATAGTTGCTCCGAGATTGGCTATCTGCAAGGGTGTGAGATTGACTTCTCCCTGTCCGATAGAAATGCTTATGATGGTCAATCCGTTCCATGCGCCGTTGTAAGCCTTGTCGTAAAAACTCGCATTAGGTATCAATCCGCGCTTCTCACCCGGTAAATCTATTCCTAATTTATAGCCGAATCCCATGCTTACCATATAGTCGCGCCACGTGTTTACGGCTTCTTGCACGTTCTTGTATTTATTGCGGTTGCGCGTCATATAGTAAAGACCCCAGCAGAAATAGGCGTTGCATGATGTGCTGATTGCTTCTGTAAGGGCAGTGGGAGAGGAATGACCGTGACATCCTACATGCAGTCCTTTACAATAGAAACCGTGATGACATGGAAAAGCAGTGCTTGTGCTGACTATTCCTTCCGACAGAAATGTAAGGGCTTGCGATGTCTTAAACGTTGAACCGGGAGGATATTGACCCATTATAGAACGGTTTAACAAAGGCTTCCATACGTTCTTTGAAAGTGCGATATGATTTTTTCCTCGTTGCCGTCCCACCATCATGCGCGGGTCATAAGTAGGCGATGAGACCATGCAAAGCACCTCGCCGGTAGAAGGTTCTATGGCAACGATGCTGCCGATTTTTCCTTCCAACAGTCTTTCACCAAGTGCTTGAAGGTTTATGTCAATGCTTAATGTGAGGTCTTTTCCCGGTTGCGGACGTCTGTCGAACTTCCCTTCTTGATAGCTTCCTTGTATTCTTCCATGCGCATCTCGCAACAATATCTGCACGCCTTTTTCACCTCTGAGCTCTTTCTCGTAAGATTTCTCAACTCCGAGCTTACCTATATAGTCGCCCGGTTGATAATAATTGTCTTCTTCTATGTTGCCTTGCGACACCTCACCTACATCTCCGAGAACATGAGCCGCATAGGAATACTGATACTGTCTGATGCTTCTGCGCTGTATATAGAAGCCCGGAAAGCGGAACATTTTTTCACGAAAGACACTGAATTCCTTATCTGAGAGCTGGTTCATGAATAACTGTTGAGTGAAACGGGAATATCCCGGGTTCTTGTTTCTGTCCTTTATGTCGTTCATTCGCTGTATAAAGAACTCTTTGGTTATGTTCAATGCCTTGCAGAACTCAACGGTATCGAGCCGTCCTTTCTCTTCATTCATCACCACCATGATGTCATAGGACGGCTGATTATATACAAGTAACTTTCCGTTTCTGTCGGTAATGATTCCTCGCGAGGGAAATTCCACTTTTTTAAGGAATGCATTACTGTCTGCACTTTTGCGATAGTCATCACTCATAATTTGAAGAACAAACAGGCGTATGATGTACACAACCACAATCGTTATGGCTATGCCACCTATCACCATTCGTCTGTTGTCAAGATTAAAGTCATTCATTGCAAAAACAGAAACAAAATAAGCATTAAACAAAAATAATTATCGAAAGAGATTACAACATCCTTCTCGCATTCTCGATTACGATTATCAGCAATGCTGTTATTATCGTGCTGCCCCCTATACACTGCAACCAAAGAATCCAGTTGAAGAAGTTGAAGGCTTCAAGAGAGAAGAACACAACGTTGTATATGAATACAGCAATTACCGTATAGTATATAAACGACCAAACACCGAGATTGAGCATGGAGGGTTTAAGGTCTTCTGCACTGTCGCGAGGGATAAACGGTTTGAGTATATCGGGCTGTATAAAGCCGAGAAATGTCATTGCTCCCGATGCCGTTCCGGGCGTGTTTGAAAACGTGTCCATTATCAAACCTGTTGCAAAACACAGCAACAATATGCCCCAACGAGGATAGTTGCGTCGGAAAAGAAGCACCATATATACATACAGCAACGGTGTGGCGAAGCCCAAGATATGTATGTTGTTCAACACCAGAACCTGCGCCAAGCAAAGCAATACGATTAACAATATGTCATAGATGAATCCTATTCTCATAGTCGCTGAACTAATTTTGCTTCGTTTTTATAGAGTCTTGTGCTGCCCGTATGAGTTCCAAACGCTCGCTCATTCCTGCATCATCGATTACGCAAACATCGCGAAGATTGCCGAAATCGGTTGAAAGCTTTATGACAAGTCTGTAAGATATTCCGTCTTTTGAATTGAGGACGTGCAGTATCTCACCTACTGATATGCCGGGTGGGAATACGGATGAGTAGCCGCTTGTGACCACCTTGTCGTGCAGTTTGAAGTGTGCGTGTCGCGGAATATCGTCAACATAGGCTATATCGGAACGTCCGCCGAGCCAATGAAGGTATCCGAAATAGCCTCGTCCTTGTATCCGACAGCTTATACTTGAATGAGAGTTAAGCACCGGAATGACTACCGAATAATGCGAAGAAACAAGGAATACTATTCCGACAACACCGTTTCCGCACGCCACTCCCATATCTTTCCTTACCCCGTCGGCACTTCCTTTGTCTATTGTTATTAGGTTATCAGCCTTGTCGATAGAGTTGTCTATTACTTTGGCTGGTATGAGTTTGAACTGCTTCAACGCTTCGTTCCGGCTGCCGCGAGCCTGCGTTGAGTCGCCGGTAGTTGCAATGAGTCTGTCGTAAAGCGTTTTTACCTGATGTTCAAGATAAATGTTCCGCTTCGTCAGATCTTCGTTTACCTTTGTCAGATTGAAATAAGATTTGACCTCAGATTCTGCCTCATAGACCTTTCCGGTAACATAGTTAGCCGATGTAAACCACACACTGCCCTGATAGCTGTTGTAGCGAAACAACAGCAACATACATATAACTTCGAGTATTATGAATACGAACCAATGGTTGTATTTTACAAGAAACTCTATGAGATTGCGCATAGCTTACTTCAAAACATCCCTTAGCGCATGAGGAAAGAGAATCTGTCAACGTTCTTCAACGCTATTCCCGCGCCTTTGGCAACGCTGTGAAGCGGATCTTCCGCTATATGGAAAGGAATATTTATTTTGTCTTTCAGTCGGCGGTCGAGTCCTCTCAGCAGTGCACCTCCACCGCTTAGATAAATTCCGTTCTTAACTATATCAGCGTAAAGTTCAGGCGGTGTGTTTTCAAGAGCAGACAAAACGGCATTCTCTATCTTAGCTATTGTCTTGTCAAGACAATGTGCTATCTCCTGATAGCATACCGGTACTTCCATAGGAAGCGCAGTTATTCGGTTCGGACCGTGTACTATGTAATCCTCAGGAGCTTCTTCTCCCAGATCGGTAAGTGCAGAACCTACGTGTATCTTTATTCGTTCTGCCATACGCTCGCTGACTTTCACGTTGTGCTGACGGCTCATATACTCCTGAATATCGGCAGTAAGGTCGTCGCCGGCAGTACGTATTGAGTTGGTGGAAACTATTCCGCCGAGTGATATTACGGCTATTTCGGTGCTTCCGCCGCCTATATCCACAATCATGTTTCCTTCCGGTGCTTCCACATCTATACCTATACCGATAGCCGCAGCCATTGGTTCGAAGATGAGATACACATCCCGTCCGTCTGCATGTTCTGCCGAATCGCGTACAGCACGTAATTCAACTTCGGTGCTTCCCGATGGAACTCCAATCACCATACGAAGCTGTGACGAGAAAAGACGGCTTCCGGTGTGAACCATTTTTATAAGTCCGCGCATCATCTGTTCGCACGCTGTGAAGTCGGCAATGACGCCGTCGCGCAACGGGCGGATGGCCTGGATTTGTCCGGGGGTGCGGCCCAGCATCTGCTTGGCTTCGTCCCCGACGGCCATGACGTGTTTTTTCCCTTTGTTTTCGGCAATGGCCACAACGGACGGTTCGTTTAAAACGATACCGCGCCCTTTGACGTAAACCAAAGTATTCGCGGTTCCCAAGTCAATGGCCATATCCGCGGAAAGCCACCCCATCA
>CALGRN010000240.1 GCA_937880835.1 uncultured Prevotella sp.
ATATTGTATTTTTCATCACAATTGTTTCGCTGATTGTGCAAGGAACAAGCGTATCGTTTGTAGCACGCTTATTGCATCTGTCTACTCCTCTTGAAAAGACCGGAAATGAATTTGGTGTCGAACTTCCCGAAGAAATAGATACCGACCTCTCGGACATGACCATCACTTCGGAAATATTGAGTGAAGCCGATACGCTGAAAGATATGAACCTGCCTAAAGGAACTTTGGTAATGATCGTAAAACGCGGAGATGAATTCCTGATTCCTAATGGCACACTAAAACTGCATGTAGGGGACAAATTATTGCTGATCTCAGAAAAGAATAAAAAGGAAATGGCTGAGAGGCAGAAAGCATTCGCGAAGAAACTCGCATCCTATGCCGATGTTTACGTGAACGACGCTTTTGGCACGGCACATCGCAAGCATGCATCTACGGCAGTTATTGCCGACTACTTCGACAATGATTCTAAGATGCTCGGTTTCCTCATGGAAAAAGAAGTGACAGCCATAGAGAATATTCTCAAAAATGCAAAACATCCGTTCACAGCTATTATCGGTGGCTCAAAAGTAAGCTCAAAACTCGGTGTCATAAAATATCTTATCGACAAGGTAGATAACTTGATCATTGGCGGAGGAATGGGCTTCACGTTCGTTAAAGCGCAAGGTGGAAAGATAGGAAACTCGCTGCATGAGGATGAACTTATGCCCGAAGCATTGAACATAATTGCTGCCGCAAAAGAGAAAGGTGTTAATCTCAGCTTGTCGAAATTTACATTGGCAGGCAACGAATTTTCAAACGATGCCGAACGAAAGACATTCGACATATTCAACATACCCGACGGTTGGCAAGGTCTGGATGCCGCAGAAGAATGTCTCGAAGAATGGAAGAAAATCATTATGTCGTCAAAAACAATACTTTGGAACGGTCCTGTCAGCGTATTCGAGTTTGAAAACTTCTCTCACGGAACAGGTGCTATTGCTCAATATGTGGCACAAGCTACACAAGAGAACGGTGCATACTCGCTCGTTGGAGGAGGTGACTCGGTTGCTGCCGTAAACAAATTCAAGCTCGCAGATAAAGTGTCTTACGTCTCAACAGGTGGCGGAGCAATGCTCGAAGCCATAGAAGGTAAAATACTTCCGGGCGTAGCTGCAATAAAAGGAGAATGATTATAACATTCTCAGTCATATAATAAAATCAGGTTGTTCCTTATTGCGGACAACCTGATTTTTATTACATGACATTCTTTCAAAGTCAAAATAAGATACGAAGCAATGAAATAATCCTTCGGAAAACGAAATATTATGTAATCGGAATGTAATAAAGGCTTAAAGACTTCGTTAGATTAATATAATAATAAAACATCAAGCCTATGAAGCATTTTACAAAAGAAGAGATTACTCCATCTGAAAGAACGTTAAACCTTATACGTCAAATAGCATACACATACAAAACATTCGCAATGAATGGAAAAACAGAAATGTATTGTCTAAACTGATAAATAAAGAATGAAAACAATTATTTCTCCTTCGCTGTTATCCGCAGATTTCATTGATTTGAAAACAGACATAGAAATGATTAATAACAGTGAAGCGGACTGGATTCATATGGACATAATGGACGGAGTGTTTGTGCCTAACATCTCTTTCGGGTTTCCCGTATTGGAAGCCGTAGCGAAACACTGCACAAAACCGTTGGATGTTCATTTCATGATTGTTCATCCCGAACACTACATTGAGCGCACTGCAAAGCTCGGAGCTAAGATTATGAATGTGCATTATGAGGCATGCACGCACCTGCATCGCACTGTTCAGGAAATACATGCCGCAGGAATTAAAGCGGGAGTAACGCTTAATCCCGCAACACCGGTATCTGTTCTTGAAGATATAATATGCGATGTTGACATGGTATTGCTTATGAGTGTCAATCCCGGATTTGGAGGACAGAAGTTTATAGGTAATACAATAGAGAAAGTAAACCGGCTGCGCAAGCTGATAACAGAAAGTGGAAGCAAAGCCATTATAGAAGTAGATGGAGGTGTGCAGGATGAAACTGCGCCTGGATTAGTTGCCGCAGGAGCTAATGCTCTTGTAAGTGGCAGCTACATATTCAAATCGCCCGACCCTATAAAAACCATACGTGAACTACACGAACTTGAAGGTTTCGACTATTCAGAGATATAGATATATGTCGCAAAAATCAAGTATCGAGAACATGATAAATCAACTCCCAAGAAACAATAGTTAAGTTTCTTGGGAGTTGTTTTATTATTATATTTTTCCAAAATCTATTAATATCACGTTATTTGTTATTCAAACGGCATTGTTAAAGAACAGACTTTGAATGTTTTTTAATATCAAGTAAAACTCAATTCTTTATTTTTTCATAAATCGTTTTATGAGATTAATCAATAAATCTTTTATTGATATCGTCGTATTTGTCTATACGCCTGTCACGCAAGAAGGGCCACCAACGACGTACACGCTCGCTGTGTTCCAAGTCAATATCGATAATCTGCCTTTCTTCCTCAGTCTCCGATGCGCGATATATTATCTCCCCTTGCGAGCCGGCTGCAAAACTGCTGCCCCAAAACCGTATGCCTTTTGTCTGTCCGCTCGGGTCTTGTTCAAATCCGACACGATTGACTGCAATGAGCGGAAGACCGTTTGCCACAGCATGTCCGCGTTGAACTGTCATCCATGCTTCGCGTTGTCGTTGCTGTTCTTCATGGTTATCTGAACTTTCATAGCCTATTGCTGTGGGATAAATGAGCAACTGCGCCCCGCTTAAAGCCATAAGGCGGGCAGCTTCGGGATACCATTGATCCCAACAGACAAGCACTCCCAGCCTGCCGACACTTGTGTCTATGGGATGGAAACCGATGTCTCCGGGAGTGAAATAGAACTTTTCGTAGTATGCAGGATCATCGGGAATGTGCATCTTGCGATACTTTCCTGCGATGCTTCCGTCTCTCTCTATCACTACGGCAGTGTTGTGATATAGTCCGGGAGCACGTTTCTCAAAGAGTGATGTTACTATTACTATATTCAAATCCTTTGCAAGTCTGCCGTAGAAATCGGTAGAATATCCCGGTATCGGTTCTGCTAAATCGAAGTTGTTTACATCTTCCACCTGACAAAAATACAGAGAATTGTGAAGCTCTTGCAGCACAACAAGCTCCGCGCCACGCTTCGCCAAGTCGGTTATTCCATCGGTAAGACGGCGCATGTTGTCGTATTTATCTGCTGTATTATGCTGTTGTAATATTCCTATTTTCATATAATTATATTTTTCTTGTTATCGTTTTCACATGACAATCATACTATTACACCTTTCGGGAATTGCATCGACAGACAGTGCAAACTGCCGTGTTGTCTTATGACAGTACGCGAATCAACGCCTATAATCTCTCTGTCAGGAAATGCCTGTTGTATTACGGCAGCCGCCTTTCTGTCCTTTTCAGGCTGATTATACGTGGGATATATCACCGCTCCGTTAATTATAAGAAAGTTGGCATACGTTGCCGGCAGCCTGTCTTCGCCGTCATAAATGGCATCCGGCATTGGAAGCGGCAGCAACCGATAAGGCTTTCCGTCTGTTGTACGAAACGTTTTCAGCTGTTCTTCCATAAGTTTGAAGTCATCATATTGCTCGTCGTTCTTGTCATCGCATGCCACATATAATAATGTATCGTCAGGTGCTGTGCGCACTATTGTATCTATATGTCCGTCGGTATCATCTCCGATAAGCTGTCCATGATCTATCCATAATATGCGTTCGGCATTGAGCATCTCTTTCAGACGGTGCTCAATCTGTCCTTTTGTAAGCGGTTGATTGCGGTTAGGAGCAAGCAAACAACTGCTCGTAGTGAATATAGTACCCTTTCCGTCGCTCTCTATCGAACCGCCTTCGAGTATGAAATCCTTGTGACTTATTATTGCGCCGTTGAATGCTCCCATGAAATATATATTCTGATTTATGGCATTGTCTAATCCGGAAGCAAACTTATTGCCCCATCCGTTGAATCCGAAATCGAGAAGAAGGGTGCAGAATTGAAACCGATGCGACACTTCCGAACAAACTAAGGATATGAAAGCATGGTCTCTTGCCCACGTGTCATTGGTCTCACAATGATAGAATATAAGATTTTTAAATAATTCGGCATCAAGGCGTGAGCTAAGGAAATCGCTCAAATCGTCAATGCAAGGCGATACTAAAAGCAATTTTTCGCGTTTTGCAATGATACGCGCCAGTTCAACAAAGGTTTCGGTTATGTCATGCAGATATTCATTCCAATCAGTGCCGGAATGAGGCCATGTGAGTTGAATACCACTTTGCGGATACCACTCGGCTGGCATTTTGAAGTTTTTGTTGTAAGTGATGTTCATAATACAAATATACGAAAAAAAACGGAGTTGCAACATAATGTTTGTTCTTTTTAATAAGTTTAAGACTTCCGTTGTGCAAGTATGTTTGTTTTATCACATTTTAATTTATTTTTCAATTAATCGGTTATGTAAAGTCTGCCATTTGGTATCTTTTCATATCTTTATCATGACCGTATTTCAAAAGTTATCCTTTTGCATCGTGAAAGCTATCCTTTTGAGTCATGAAAGTTATCCTTTTACACGACAAAACAATATATATTGAAATACGAAAGTGCTAATGTGTTTATATACGAATAAAACGCGCAGCAGTATGTTTGTTGTTTTATAAGATTAAGGACAACAAAAAACAGTTCTGAAAAGGAATGACATCCCGTTTCAGAACTGTTTATCTCAACTTGTTTTTCTGTCTGTTTTGCAGCCTTATTTCATTGCCTCGACAGTATAGCCTGCATTACGAAGAAGTTGCAAAACACCCTTTTCGCCGGGCAAGTGTCCTGCTCCTACGGCAAAGAATGTCGATTTTTCTGCCATTATAGCAGGCATCATTTTAATCCAGTTTTCATTTCTGTCGCTTATAAGCTGTGCTTCTTCTTCCGGTGTAGGGTCGCAACTGCTATTCATCTTCGTTTTCATCACTTTCTCTATGGCATCAAGATCCTGCTTGTAATATGCACTTATGAGGTCTTCCATCATTTGCTGATTGAACTCGATGTTGTCGATAAAGCACATAAGTTGTTCCACCTGACGGTTCAAAGGCGTTTTGCTGAACACTGTTTGTGTTTGAAATTCAAGAGTTTCAAAGCCCCCTACAAACATGTTGTTCTTTTGTGCAACCTTTTGGAAATAACTGTCTATGAGATTCATTGGGTCGAACTCGCCCATATGCTTCTGCATGTAAGCAAGCACGGTGAACTGTGTCAGCAGGGCAGCAGGTTTCAGTTTATCCATTTGCGATGCAACCATCGGATTTCTCATGTCAGCTCCCATTGTAGCCATCAGATAAGAATTAAGACGCTCCATTTGCTCTTTTGTGAGCAGAGTTGACAGGGTTGTGCCTTCGGGCAGAGTCATTGCATCCTGCAATTTCTGAATGCTGCCCGGCGAAGTCATGTCAAGCATGTTTATTTCTCCATATACTTGCTCTATCTCGTTCATCGCTTCTTTCACTCCTACGATAGAGTCAGCAAACTTGTCTGATGGCAAGTGATACGTTCCAACTATGTATGAAGGCTTCTGCAAGTCTTTTCCTGAAATTTTGTACAATAGTTGTGCCTGTGCGCCCGCAATGATTATTGTCAGCAACAGCGCGATTAATGATAATTTTCTCATACTCTTTTATTGTTTATTTTATGTTTATATCTGCTTTATAAATTTCGTTACCGGTCTGCTGTATATCCGATAATACGTTTAGAAAACTTACGCAAAAATAGTCATTTTTTTTATTTCCAGATATAAAGGAATGTCTTTTTTGCATTTGAAATAGAGAAAACACGTGTATTACCAATTAATATGCCGCTTCAATATGTCGGCAGCAAAACCGTTATATTATTTATTCTTCACCTATGAACAATGTTCCTGCATACTGTGCAGGCATGGTTTTGAATGGCATGCCCATTGTTTTGCCTACACATTCTTTGCGCTTCTGTCATCTTAATCCCCACGAATTGGGATATACGACAGTCTCTGTGTTTTCTTCTATGTTATCAGGAAGATTGCAGAAGAAGTCTATTCCGGTACGTTTTTCCAATTCTCTTATAGATAAAACGTACTTGGAAAGTTTGTCGTCCTCATGGTTTTCGTTAAGATTTTCTACCCAAAAGCCAATGGCTTTATATCCCTGCGAGTTCTTGCAAAGTATTGCCATGAAGAAATATTTAGGCACAATGAGACCTTTTGAGGTTACTTTCAGTATGTCTTCGCTATGGTCTATCGTTCCGCCTTTGCAT
The DNA here is from genome assembly GCA_937880835.1 of uncultured Prevotella sp. Taxonomy (GTDB): domain Bacteria; phylum Bacteroidota; class Bacteroidia; order Bacteroidales; family Bacteroidaceae; genus Prevotella. The sequence continues at coordinate 6,335 of CALGRN010000240.1, forward strand.
ATATAGAGTGTGTCTCTAAATGAATTTCTGTTCCAACTTCTAAGCCGACTCTCCATCTTTTCCCACAATCCGGCATTGAAAACGTTGTATTGCGGCTGCATGTTTGAAAGAAAGAACGTCTGATAATTGGCTTCGGGAGAGCACAATCTGTCGGCAGACGGACAGATATGACCATGATCAAACCCTGAACCGCGATAAGGATCGGAGTCGAATCTGTATTGCAACGGTATCAATTCGTCTTGCGGATATTGCTTGCTTATATCATCGGAATAATATCGTTTCGTAGCCGTTACGCTTATATTGGCATACATCTGATAGCAACTCCAACGCTGTGATTTCTTCGTGCAATCCCATTCCACCGAGTAGTTCACGCCGTATTCATGATTTGTTTTTATTCCATTGGGAAATAAGGAGTCTTTTGCAAGTGTGGTTTTGTGTACGATCACGATGTTGTTCCCTGCCTTTATACGTGGAAATTCAAGCCTTGCCAAATCCTTGTTGATGTCGGTGGGGTTGGCATTAGTATTTTTTTCGTTGGCTTGGTTATCTTCTTTCTCGTTGCTGCTGTCGTTTCTGCAATTAGTGAGAAGCAACATGCAAAAGAGCATGTATAATATTGTTTTCGTATGTTTCATGTCTGTTAAAAATAAAAGAGTGCAGATATACGGAAAAATTTTTACGTATATCTGCACTCTTTTATAAAATATTCTTTATTTATGGGTATTATTTTTTCAAGCTTCCATAACGGTTCATGAAACGGTCAACACGTCCCGCTGTGTCAACAAGTTTGCTCTTTCCTGTATAGAAAGGGTGAGACGTGTTAGATATTTCTATTTTTACCAATGGGTAAGTTTCGCCTTCAAATTCTACTGTCTCTGTACTCTTGCATGTAGAACGTGTAAGGAACATATCGCCGTTGGACATATCCTTGAATACGACGGGGCGATAGTTTTCGGGATGAATTCCTTTTTTCATTGTGATATTTTATATTGAATGTTATTAATTATTCGCTCATATAGATGTAACAGGGTGCAAAATTACAAAGAATTATGCACCCTGCCAAATTATTTATATATTTTTTCATTTAGCGTAGGTGATAGCAAGCTTCACTATACGCAGCTGAGTTCCGCCTTTGGTATCGGTATGGTCGTTCATGATAAACAGCTCGTTACTGTCGAAATTGCTGAATATCACGGTGGTATTGTCTTTCTTTTCAGGTGTTATCTGTATCTCACCTGCCTTTCCGTAAAGTTTTTCATTGCCATTGTAGAGAGTCTCACCGTATGGTGCGGCGCACGAAACGGACGATGCGTCACGAACTTGCCCCCGCCCTTCGCCTCGCCGGCGACGGAATGGATGCGGGAGACCTCGAGCGCCTCCTCCACCGTAAGCGGCGGAAGAATGGACGGGATCCGCCGCGCGAGCATCGTCTTGCCCGAACCCGGGCTGCCGATCATGATGACATTGTGCCCGCCGGCAACGGCGATCTCAATCGCGTGTTTCGCCGAATCCTGTCCCTTCACGTCCGCAAAGTCATC
>CALGRN010000241.1 GCA_937880835.1 uncultured Prevotella sp.
TCAAATAACTGTTTGGTATATAAAAAACATGTTGTTTGGAAATGAATTCGTCGAACTCATGTAAAATTTGAATTAAATCGTTTTCTTAACACCTTGAAATATATTCTCTAACATGGGTTCAATAAAGAAACAACAAACAATTATAAACAAACAAGGGATGGAATTATAATGAAAATTCCATCCCTTTGTTATATAAAGGTTGATAAATAGCAGGTTTTTGTTTATAAAGTCATTTTATTAAAACAAAAACAACCATAAAGTTTAGAGCTTTACGGCAATACCTTCACTGCCATACATCCGTCTATCTTCAATAAATAAAGTTGACCGGATTTTACGGAGAATGAAATGCCTTCCTGACGCATTACATCCTTAGATATAATTTGTCCATTGTTACTATATAATGTAACCGTTGCACCTGCATGCTTCTCTCCTGTTACTTTCATGCTGTTTCCATTGCAAACCACGTTTATTTCCGGTGCCGGCATGGTGTCTTGCAACATTATGTTGGAAACCGGATTATAATCCAGTGTAAAATAGAAATAAGATGCGTTCTGCAAGAAAATCATGCCACAAGTAGCTTCGGTCTGATTGGATTTGTTATACAAATGCCACTGACCGGTCTGAGGATGTGTGCCTATATACTCAAATCCGTTATTGATCAACCATTTGCATACAGGACTTACCTTCGGCACTTGCACACGTTCCCATGAAGATGCTACAACAGTTAGCGCATATAGAGTGTTTTCGGTAGAATGGAAACTTCCCATCATAATAGGAAATTCGAAGTTGTTCAGATAGAATATTTCAAAAGGTTTCCTATCCTCTTCACTTACATTTGGATATAATTTCCAATACTCCTCTGTGAATAATTCATAGTTAAATTCCTTTGTTTGTCGCTCTATGAAATTCTCACGTGTAACACCCCAAGTGTAATCTAACGTTGGTATTGGAGTCTGTACTTCGTCTTGTACAGTTACTTTAAACGGCACTTCATCAATGATATTATCTTTGTCAAATGTATCCAAAGTTCCCGCTTTTGGCTTTGACATCCGCATCGTCACGTTGGCTGTACCTGTTTTCAATGTATTGAAAACATTACCATTAGGCATAACAACCTCTTCATTATCAGAAATATAGCTTACTGCAATCTTCTTCCCGCTTGCCATCCAATCAGCCAGTTCTTTAACAAACGTCTTAACATACATTCTATAATATGCGTGTACAGGAACGGTAATGTTATCCGACACAAGTACAGAATGTTCTTTTTGCGGTTGCGGCGACTCGCCTTCTCCATAAGGCATAGGAAATCCTTCGTTTGTATTTGCGCTCCAAACCCATGTTCCGTTTTCTCTGTCATCATTCAATTTACCTGCAAAAGCCAATGTCTTCATTTCTTCTTCTGCCATAGCAGTCGAATTATCTGTGCTTGTTTCGGTAAATTTATCGATGTTATAATAACAGTTCTTCACATTCACTTGTGCCAAATCGTCTGTCGATTTACCTATAATAGGACTTACGCCACTCATGTCAGAAGAAACAATTTTGCCCGTATTATAACTATTTGATACGTTATAAGGACCTGCATTGTTGGGTGAAACCAAACCTACGACGCCGGAAGCCACTGTTCCTGCGGAATTAATGTTACCCATATTAGCGCAATCATTCACCGTAAATCCTGCCTCAGCATAACCTATTATGCCGCCTGCATAATCATAGTTTGTGCTTACATTACCCCAGTTTACGCTCTTTTCAATTACAACTCCGCTTACTGCGGCACAACCTACAATACCACCGGCAGCCATATTGTTGCATTTAACGATAGCAGCCGAAGAACATTCAGATATTGTACTTGCTTTTTCCATACATCCTGCTATCAGACCACCGGCATACGCTTGTTTAGTAGCATTGACTTCCACATTGCTTAAAACATGGCAATTCTTTATGGTAGCCCCCATTGGTACAGCTACCATTGCAGAGACAACGGCATCTGCTTCAAAATAACTGTTATCTATTTTTAAATTCTTTATTTCAGCATTTTGTGCCACTCCGAAGAGCGCAACTCCTATATGGTTCTTGTCGCTATATATCATTCGGAGGTTTTGGATAGTATGGTCGTTGCCATCGAATGTTCCAGAGAATGCACGTAAGTTTGTTCCGGAAGATCCGAAATTAGTTCCGATAGGTGTAAAATCCTTCACATCCGCCATGTCGATATCATTAGTCATACGGAAATATTTATCCGAATAAGATATCTGCTCCTTATCAACAGCATACGTCAAATCTTCCAAATCGGAAGTATTGGAAATCAAATACGGATCTTCCGCTGTTCCCGTTCCGCCACTATAATTATATACACCGGGCTTGCGAACACCTTTTCCGGTCAACGAAACCTGCGTACCGGTTTCGCCCGAAACAAAGTTTACAATCGCCGTATAGTCAGTGGCAGCAGTTGGTGTGAATACCAAATCTATCGAACAATTACCGTCTTTGTCTGTCAATACGACAGAATCGGTTTCCGAACTAAATGCATTTCCGTCTTGTGTGAATGTCACCTTAATCGGAGCTGTAAGGTTTTTATATTGAAGCGAGAGAGTTTTCTTGCTGCTCTCTCCTCTGTATGTATCTGGAAAAGCAATCTCAACTTCCTCCGTTTGTATAACCGGCTCGTCAGGATTTACCGTCTTTGCATCCGTAATTGATAAATTGTCTATATTGAAAGCCGATGCAAAAGAGGTTGCCGCCCCATAATCAAAGGTTTCGTAATCAGCCCTGACGATACGTATCATTGCCTCTTTTGCATTTATATTTACTGTGTATTTGTCAACTGTCATCGTTGGAGTGAAGGGTACACCGCGTGTCTGCCAAGATGCTCCATTATCCTCCGAGACCTGCACAATCCAAGCTACTTGCGTAGTCTGATGCAGCTCATTGGCTCTGTAATTGAAAGAAACGACGCCAATACCACCAGGTTTGTTCTCTTTTAACTGGAAATAAGGCATAGACTTCATGCTCATTTTAGCACCGTAGATACGAGCAGATTTAGAACCATCGGCGTAGTCACTATAATCACCGCTAATCCTAACGCCATACATTACCCATTGTAAACCATTCAAATTCAAATCATGTTGGCTATGCCTTTGGGGTATTTTGCCGTCTTCAAAGTCATACACCCAATCGTCAGCAAAGGTAGCGTTGACGAAAAAAAACATCAATAATAATAAAGTGTTCCTCATAAATTAATAATTTAATATTGAGGTCTTCAAAAGTGTTACAGGACAAAATAGCCAAGACCTCTTTAAAACTACGTGCCCTTCTTTTATCCAAAATAAATGTAAATTAGTTATATCCTCTTCATTGTCATTTCTTTGTTTTATTTCATAGGTATTTGCAAAGTTACATGTTTTTTTGCTAACCGCAAAATTTAAATACCTATCTCTGTTAATACTTTGACAACCGGTATGTTAAAAGAAAGTTAATAATATTGATTATTTGCTTGATTTTATGACTTTCTGAATATAATGTTCTGCATCTGATATTCTACGTATTGGTTGCTCTTAGGGACGCGACCTGTGCGTGTCCGCATATCCTTGCGTGTCTGCAGTTACAGCAATTTGTGTGTGTTATTATTGCTTTTGGATAAACACAAGATATAATTCATTAAGATCACGTTAAAGAAACGTTTTTCAAAAGCTATTGTTTTGCAATGCGAAAGGATTGCTTTCACGATGCAAAAGGATAACTTTTGCGGTTCAAAACAATAGCTTTTGAAACGCCGTTTGCAAGATGCTGTATATCAAGATGTTGCAAACGGCGTTTTATGGGTGTACGAAATGCGGGTTTAAATGTGTTGAATTGCGTCTTCTATGGCATTGTTCAACGGGTAGAAACGAATATGTTTTTGAAAAATTCCCATATCACTATGCCTGCCGTTACAGACACATTGAGAGAGTGTTTCGTGCCCGATTGCGGTATTTCCAAGCATCCGTCGCATGCGTCTATCACGCTTTGGTGAACTCCTTTTACTTCATTGCCGAATATTACGGCATACTTCTGCCCTTTGCTAAGGCTTATGTCATGCAGTTTCGTGCTGCCTTCCACCTGCTCTATGCCATATACGAAATATCCGTTTTCGTGAAGTTGGCTCACTGCTTCTTCTGCATCGGCGAAGTATTTCCATTCCACCGCATCCTCTCCTCCAAGCGCAGTCTTGTGTATTTCTGCATTGGGAGGACATGCTGTTATACCGCAAAGATATACTGCTTCTACGCGAAATGCATCGCAGCTTCTGAATACCGAGCCTACGTTGTAAAGCGAACGAACGTCGTCGAGCACAACAACAAGCGGCATTTTCTCTG
>CALGRN010000242.1 GCA_937880835.1 uncultured Prevotella sp.
GGGCACGTATTGCCGAAGCCGTGCCGTTCTTGGCACGTTCTTCCAGCATCTTTCCTGTGAGAACGAAAGTTATTATCATTATCGACGCATCGTAATATGTGTGCCAATCCATTCCTCTCGCGCCCCAGAACCGCTCTCCCCAAAACGTATTGAAAACGCTGAATGCAAAAGAGATGCCCGTGCTCATAGCTACAAGCGTATCCATATTTGCCATACCGTGAGTAAGCTGTCTGTATGCGTTAACATAAAAATGCTTTCCGCAATACACGATATTGGCTGCGGCTAATATCAACATCATCTGATTGGCAACATCGGAAGAGCCCGTATCTATCCAACGCATACCGAAAGCCATACACAAAAGAGCAAATATCCACGATACAATGACCTTGCGACGAAGTGCAACTGCGCTTCGTCTCTCTATCTCCACCACACTTCTGTCTTCCTCTATCACAAGGTCGTAGCCTATCGCATTTATCTCGTCTTTCATCTCTTGCAGCGATATTGTCTTCGGATCATACTCCACAAGCACCGAACGTCCCGGCAAATTGACCGTAGCCACATTAATTCCTTCAAGCGCATTAAGTTTCTTCTCCACATTGGCAGAACATCCGGCGCAAGCCATTCCGACAACCGGTATAGTCTTTTTTTCCATAATCTTTCTTTATATTTTTATCACCTTGCAAAATTAATCAATTCCCAATACCCCCCCGTTACGTAATTCTGCGAAAGATTTATGTTTTTATGTATTGTCCGAATTGTTGCAACACATCGTATGAAAAGCAAGCAAGAACAGCGCATCTCATAGGTCTTAATTCAATCACATAAATATCTAAACAAAATATGTTCAACCCTACCGAAGCACTGTCTGCAACTAATTGATTTCCGGCATATTAGAAACTGCACGCCAAAAGCTATTGTTTTGCACTCTAAAAGTTATCCTTTTGCATCGCAAAACAATAGCTTTTGAAAAGCAGTTAATAACATCTTGAATTTCAATATTATACAGAGTAAGATTTCATCGCGTTTGTTCTGCGTATTGTCGTGTTGTAAAATATATTCTTACAATCTGCAAACAAAGAACCGTCGGCATATAAAAACCGCCTTGTTTGAATAATACGAGTTAGACGAATTATACCTCGTGTCTGTCCGAAATCCTTTCTCTTATACGCAATGCAATTCTAATAATCACATTGTTGTAAATACGAATATGCTCCTTTTTGAATACGGACACGCACGAGGATATGCGGACAGACAGGGCGTCTGTCCTTACGTTTTATTACTCATTGTAGGGACAGACGCTCTGTCTGTCCGAAAATCATGTGTAGAAAATACTATCTTTAAAGTCATAAAATAGAGCAAATTATGAATATTATCAACTCTCCTTTTATGCACCGATTATCAGAACATAAAAGAGATTTATACTACTTCCGGAAAAACAACTATTGTTTTGCACGCCGAAAGTTATCCTTTTGGAGGCTGAAATCTATCCTTTTGCGATGCAAAACAATAGCTTTTGCAATGCGGTTTATTACGTCTTAAATTCTTATGTCATACAACACGTCGTTTCATAGTGCAGACACTGCGCCTTGCTGCGTTATGCAATGCGTTGCGAAAGACGGCAAAACGAAGAAACAGATACGCATGAAAGCCGATTTGTTTCAACATGACTCAAACGAATTATAAGCGTTTGAACCTATGCCAATGTGTAAAAAAATGTTTTGATTTTATAATTGTCAAATAAAGAGAATTATAAACAACTGCTGAAATTATTAAAGAAAATGATAACGGATTAATTTGTTAACAAGTACGAAAGTATAAGTCGTGGGGCACGGAAGTATAAGTAGTGC
>CALGRN010000243.1 GCA_937880835.1 uncultured Prevotella sp.
CTAAGAACGGTCGTGAATCGGCTTCACAAAGATTAGGCGTTAAGATTTGGGGTGGTCAGAAAGTTATCGCAGGCAATATAATTGTTCGTCAGCGTGGTACAAAACATAATCCCGGCAAAAACGTAGGTATTGGTAAGGATGATACTTTGTATGCATTGACAGACGGTGTGGTTAATTTCCGCAAAGGTCGTCGTGACAGAAGTATTGTTTCTGTAATACCGGAAGCAGAAGCTTAAATTATTAAGTAGAAACTTATTTCAAACAAAAATATAAAAGAGGATATATCATGCGATATATCCTCTTTTATATTTTTGTTTGAATTTTATACCATAAGACGATATTGCTTAAAAATTAACGAAGTTCTACGAATTTCGTTTGAGAGATTTAATTGTATCTATTAAAGATATACATGCTGTCAATTCTTAGAAAAACGTTAATTACGTTTTTTCGAAAGGAGTATAATTATCTTTTAACATTATGATAATTGGTATATAAAAAGAGGATTAGGAATATTAATGACTTGATTTATTACAATCAAAATAGGCTGTTTTGTGCATGTAATTTACGGACATACAGAATGTTTGTCCGTATTTTAAACAATTCAAATGTATATAACCCGTGCATGTTCTCATAGACTTGTATGTCTGCATTTACAATAATGTGTCTATGCGATTTTATTTTCATACAAAAAAAAAAATAATTCGTAGAACTAACTTTTAAAATTAAAGTGGTTTTTACGAATTATAGTTGTTCTGTAATTTGATGTATAGAGAGATTTTTTGTTAACTTTAAAAGAATTAAACAATGTGATTTCGAAGAACCTGCATTAATGTATTTGAGAATGAGCAGTATATAAGCAGTATTTTAAAAGTTATTGTTTTGCATTATGAAAGTTATTGTTTTACACTATAATAGTTATCCTTTTATTGTGCAAAACAATATATTTTTAGAATCTGTTTGTAAATTCTTGATTTTCTATATAAAACAAATTGAAGCTTTCTTGGTGTTGATTATGTATATTGCAGTGTTTTAGAATGTATTTAGTCAAATTGCAAACGAATGACTGTCTGCATATAAAATCGGATGTATCAACTACTGATACATCCGATTTATGTTATTACAGAATTGTTATAAAGTTATTCCGTCCAATCTTCTTTCGATTTGCGAACATAGCTCTTGTAGCGTTGTTGGGCCATTCTCTGTGCCTCAGCAAACAGTTCTTCCGCTTCGTTCGGATATGCTTTCTTAACAGAAAGATAACGTACTTCTCCGAGAAGGAAGTCTTTGAATTTACTCCATTCCGGTTCTTTCGAGTCTAAACAGAAAGGATTTTTGCCTTCATCTGCAAGTTGTGGATTATATCTCCACAGATGCCAGTAACCACATTCAACCGCACGTGCAGCCTCTGCTTGACTTCTTCCCATACCTCCTTTAACCTTCAATCCATGATTTATACATGGCGAGTATGCTATTATAAGTGAAGGACCGGGATATGCTTCGGCTTCACGTATAGCTTTCAGAGTTTGATTATTATCTGCTCCCATTGCTATTTGAGCAACATATACATATCCGTATGTTGTTGCCATAAGTCCCAAATCTTTCTTTCTGATACGTTTTCCTTGTGCAGCAAACTGTGCAATTGCTCCGAGTGGAGTGGCTTTTGAACTCTGTCCACCGGTATTTGAATAGACCTCCGTGTCGAGAACTAAAATATTTAAATCTTCTCCCGATGCAATCACATGGTCCAAGCCACCGTATCCTATATCGTAAGATGCTCCGTCACCGCCAATTATCCATTGACTG
>CALGRN010000244.1 GCA_937880835.1 uncultured Prevotella sp.
GGAGAGAGTTACCAATGGTAACACCAAAGCCAGGCTCAAGAGGACGAAATTCGAACTTACCGAAATTGTCATTAGCCTCCAGCATTACAACTTTATCAGGTTTTTGAAATGCTAATATCGCCATTAATTTAATGATTATTTAGAGTACAACTCAACGATTAACTGCTCCTTAATGTTCTCCGGAATGTCGGCACGTTCTGGTTTGTGTAAGAACTTGCCGCTTTTTGTATTGTCATCCCATTCGATCCAAGGATATTTGCTGTGATTGAAACCTGCCAAAGAAGCTTCGATTACTTCGAGAGACTTTGCTTTCTCACGCACTCCGACAACCTGACCGGGCTTAACAGCAAATGAAGGTATGTTCACAACTCGTCCGTCAACAACAATGTGTCTATGACCAACGAGCTGACGAGCAGCTGCACGAGTAGGAGCGATACCAAGACGGAAAACGACGTTGTCAAGACGACATTCAAGATTTTGCAACAAAACCTCACCGGTGATACCATCAGACTTAGCAGCCTTATCAAACATATTACGGAACTGACGCTCAAGCACACCATAAGTGTACTTGGCTTTTTGCTTCTCTGCCAACATGACACCGTACTCAGACATCTTTCTGCGACGGTTATTGCCATGCTGTCCAGGAGGGAAGTTTCTTCTGGACAAAACTTTGTCTGCACCAAAAATCGGTTCTCCAAATCGGCGCGCAATTTTAGATTTCGGACCTATATATCTAGCCATAATATTTTATTAAATACTTTCTTTGTTTTTATCTTTATTCTCCTATTCTTAAATTAAGGTGGACATGCACCAAAATAAAAGAATAATTATTGTTTATACACGACGACGCTTTGGAGGACGGCATCCATTATGTGGAAGCGGAGTAACGTCAATAATTTCTGTAACCTCTATACCTGCACCATGAACGGCACGTATAGCAGACTCACGTCCGTTACCGGGTCCTTTTACATAAGCTTTCACTTTACGCAAACCAAGTTCGAAAGCGACTTTCGCACAGTCTTCTGCTGCCATCTGGGCTGCATAAGGGGTATTCTTCTTTGAACCGCGAAAGCCCATTTTACCTGCTGATGACCAAGATATAATCTGACCTTCGTTGTTTGCCAAGGACACGATAATGTTATTGAATGAGCTATGAACATGAAGCTGTCCGAGAGCATCTACTCTTACATTTCTTTTTTTAGATGTTGCTGTTTTTTTTGCCATAATCTTTTTTAGTTTAAAGTTTTAAGTCTTGAGTTTAAAAAGCAGAGAATTTTCTCAACTATAACTCATCAACTCTCAACTAAATTTTACTTAGTAGCCTTTTTCTTATTAGCAACAGTCTTCTTCTTTCCCTTACGGGTGCGAGCATTATTCTTAGTACTCTGACCGCGAACAGGAAGACCGTTACGATGACGAACTCCACGATAGCAACCAATATCCATCAGTCGCTTGATATTCATTTGGATCTCAGAACGGAGATCACCTTCAACCTTGAATTCAGCGCCGATAATTTCACGGATCTTAGCAGCCTCATCGTCAGTCCAATCGCACACCTTAGTGTCGCGGTTAACGCCGGCTTTATCCAATATCTTTGCTGAACTACTTCGACCTATACCGTAGATATAAGTCAATGCGATTTCGCCACGCTTATTCTGGGGCAAATCTACTCCAACAATTCTTATTGCCATGTTGTTAGTTAATAATTAAAAATGTAAATAAATGAATTTTGTTCAAGATTAACCCTGACGTTGCTTGTACTTAGGGTTCTTCTTGTTGATTACGTACAAACGACCACCGCGGCGAACCAACTTGCAGTCTGGAGTACGTGGTTTAACAGATGCTCTTGTTTTCATAAGAGATTTATAATAATTTTGGTTTATTATTTGTATCGGAAACAAATTCTGCCCTTTGTAAGATCATAGGGGCTCATTTCTACTTTCACTTTGTCACCCGGCAGTATTTTGATGTAGTGCATTCTCATTTTACCGGAGATATGCGCTATTATCTGCACTCCATTTTCAAGTTCAACGCGAAACATCGCATTAGACAGGGACTCTATTATGGTTCCGTCTTGCTCAATTGCGGATTGTTTTGCCATAAATCAATGTATTTCTTTTTCTATTTCCTCAAACGATGATAAAATCTCGGCATTACCATTTCTTATAGCTATGGTATGTTCAAAGTGGGCTGCAGGCTTTCCATCTCTTGTACGTATAGTCCAACGATCAGGCATCATATATATGTCACGCAAACCTAACGTTATCATAGGTTCTATAGCTATACACATTCCGGATTTCAGAAGAACTCCGCTTCCACTACTGCCATAGTTTGGTATATGTGGCTCTTCATGCATCTCACGACCTATTCCATGTCCCGTAAGTTCTCGGACAACGCTGTATCCCTTTGCCTCACAATGCCCTTGAATTGCATTGCCTATATCACCAACATGCTTTCCCGCGACGGCATGCTCTATACCAATGTAAAGAGACTCTTTTGTTGTTTTCAATAACTGACGGACTTCTTCTGAAACTTCTCCTACACAAAAAGTGTAACAACTGTCACCATTAAAGCCATCAATCAAAGTACCACAATCAACAGATATTATATCTCCATCTTTCAGTATAGTCCTGTCATCAGGAATACCATGCACAACGACATCATTCACTGATGTACATATGCTACCGGGAAATGACCCTCCAAAAGGATTTGGAAAATTCTTGAATGTAGGAATTGCTCCGTTATCTCTAATGAATTCCTCCGCTATTTTATCCAGTTGGAGGGTCGTTACACCTGGTTTTATATATTTTGCCAATTCGCCTAATGTGTCACCAACTAATTGGTTCGCACGGCGCATAAGCACGATTTCATCTTCCGTCTTCAGAAATATACTCATTTCTTAGGAACAAGATTATCAATATGCAGAAACACCATTATTACGAGTATGACCTGAATTCAGCAAACCATCATAATGACGCATCATCAGATGACTCTCTATCTGTTGCAGTGAATCCATAACAACTCCGACGAGAATCAACAATGAAGTTCCACCAAAGAATTGTGAGAATGCCTGCTGAACATTAAGTAATCCTGCAAGTGCCGGCATAATAGCAATGAATGCAATGAACAATGAACCGGGCAAAGTAATACGAGACATTACGGTATCAATATACTCAGCTGTATCTTTTCCGGGTTTGATACCGGGAATAAAACCGTTATTGCGTTTCATGTCTTCTGCCATCTGATGAGGATTCAAGGTAATCGCTGTATAGAAATATGTAAATGCAATAACCAATATCACATATACAACATTATAAAGCAGACTTCTATTATCCATCAACTGACGAACAACATTGCTTGCACCTTCCGACTGATACTGAACGATTGCCAAAGGAATAAACATCAATGCTTGCGCAAAGATGATTGGCATTACATTAGCAGCAAACAATTTCAGTGGAATATACTGACGTGCGCCTCCATACTGTTTATTACCTACAAGACGCTTAGCATACTGTACAGGAATTCGGCGTGTACCTTGTACCAAAAGTATAGCAGCACAAACAACTGCGTACAGGATGAGTATTTCGGCTATAAGCATAACAATTCCACCGCCTGAAATAGCAGTAAATCGAGAACTTATCTCCTGAATAAACGCTTGTGGTAAACGGGCAATGATACCAATCATAATGATTATAGAAATACCATTTCCTATTCCTTTATCAGTAATGCGTTCACCCAACCAAAGGATGAACATACTTCCTGCTGCGAGTATGATTGTTGCGGGAATCATAAAAACAGACCACTCTATTCCCGTTGCAAGGGCAGCTGCAGACTGCATTTTAAGATTAATAAGGTAAGACGGAGCTTGAAATATCAATATAGCTATTGTCAAGATACGTGTGTACCAATTTATCTTTTTATGACCGCTCTCACCCTCACGTTGCATCTTTTGGAAATAAGGCACTGCAACAGCAAGAAGCTGCATAACGATAGAAGCTGAGATGTAAGGCATGATTCCCAATGCGAAAATAGACGCATTAGAAAATGCACCACCAGAGAACATGTCCAACAGTGACATAAGTCCACCTGAGGTTTGCGACTGTAATTTTTCCAACATACTCGGGTTTATACCGGGAAGTACAACAAACGAGCCGAAACGGTAAATAGCCGTAAATAGAAGAGTAACAAGGATACGCTGACGCAGATCCTCTATCTTCCAACAGTTCTGTAGTGTCTCAATAAACTTTTTCATTTACTTAGATTATAGTTGTGTTACCACCTACTGCCTTGATTGCTTCTTCGGCAGTTTTTGAGAAAGCATTTGCTTCAACTTCTAATTTTGCTTTCAACTCACCATTACCTAGAATCTTAACAAGTTCTTTACCATTGGTAAGACCTGCCTCTTTCAATTCAGCAATACCAATCTTTGTAAAGTTTCTTGTCTCTGCAAGGCTTTGAAGTGTTGAGAGATTAACTGCAAAGTATTCTTTGTGATTGATGTTTTTAAATCCAGCTTTTGGAACTCGACGTTGTAGTGGCATCTGACCACCTTCAAAACCAATCTTTCTCTTATAACCAGAGCGAGACTTTGCACCTTTGTGTCCACGTGTAGAAGTACCACCCAGTCCTGAACCGGGACCACGACCGATACGACGACGTGAGTGCGTTGAACCTGCTGCTGGTTTCAAATTATTTAATTTCATAATTGCTTTTCTGTTTAAATAATTATTCAACTACGGTTACCAAATGATGAACCTTACGGATCATTCCACGAATACTGGGAGTATCCTCTACTTCAACAATCTGAGAGATTTTGCGAAGTCCCAAATTCAAAAGCGTACTCTTCTGATCTTTAGGATAACCTATTCTGCTCTTTATCTGCTTGATTTTTATTGTTGCCATTGTAAACATCCTCCTAAATTAACCGTTAAATACTTTATTCATACTGATGCCACGAACTCCGGCAATGGTATAAGCATCACGCATCTCGCTTAATGCTTCAATAGTAGCCTTAACCAAGTTATGTGGGTTAGATGAACCCTTAGACTTAGCAATAACATCCTTTATGCCGGCACTCTCCAATACAGCGCGCATAGCACCTCCGGCTTTAAGACCTGTTCCGGCAGCCGCAGGTTTCAATAGAACTTGTGCTCCTCCGAAAGAAGTTTCCATCTCATGAGGGATTGTACCTTTAAGTACAGGGACCTTAACAAGATTTTTCTTTGCAGATTCAACTCCTTTTGCAATCGCAGCAGTCACTTCACCAGCTTTACCAAGTCCCCAGCCAATAATGCCATTACCGTCTCCTACAACGACAATAGCAGCGAAAGTGAAGGTACGACCACCTTTTGTTACTTTTGTAACACGGTTAATAGCAACCAATCTGTCTTTTAATTCAACGTCACTATTTACTTTTACTTTATTCATTGCCATAATCGTTTAAAATTTAAGTCCACCTTTACGTGCTGCATCAGCAAGTTCTTTAACTCGACCGTGATAAAGATAACCATTACGATCGAAAACCACCTTTTCAATTCCTGCTGCTTGGGCTTTTTGTGCAACAAGTTCACCTACCTTAGCAGCTTGTTCTTTCTTTGGCATGGTTTCAAGACCAAGAGAAGATGCAGAAGCAAGAGTATTGCCTGTCAAATCATTTATTATCTGTACGTAAATCTGTTTGTTTGAACGGAATACGCTCATACGTGGACGTTCTGTCGTGCCATTTACGCTTTTACGAACTCTAAACTTTATTTTTATTCGTCTTTCTACTTTCTTTGTTGTCATAATCTTAAATTATTAAAATTACTTAGCAGCAGCAGTCTTACCAGACTTTCTGCGAATGACCTCACCTTGGAACAATATTCCTTTTCCTTTATATGGCTCAGGCTTACGGAAAGAACGAATCTTTGCACAAATGCGTCCGAGCAAATCTTTATCGCAAGACTCCAAAGTTATAATTGGATTCTGGTTTCTTTCACTCTTTGTCTCAACTTTTACTTCTTTGGGAAGCTGTATGAATATCGGATGAGTGTAACCAAGAGAGAATTCTATAAGATTTCCTTGATTAGATACACGGTAACCAACACCTACAAGTTCCAAAACTTTGGTATAGCCTTCACTTACACCAACAACCATGTTGTTTACAAGTGAACGATAAAGACCATGATAAGCTTGTTTCTGCTTATAGTTCACAGGACTGTTCTCGTCTATTTCTAATACGATTTGACCATCTTCGATATTAATCTTTATAGAAGCATCCACTTTCTGTGAGAGTTCTCCTTTTGGACCTTTAACCGAAACAATACCATCTTTATTCGTAACAGTTACTCCCGCAGGAATCATAATTGGTAATTTTCCTATTCTTGACATATAAAAATCCTCCAATTAATATACATAACAAAGAACTTCGCCGCCGACTTTCTGCTCAACAGCTTCTTTGTTTGTCATTACACCCTGTGACGTAGATATAATTGCTATACCAAGTCCGTTAATTACTCTCGGCATGTCTTTATAACCTGTGTACTTACGAAGACCAGGTGTAGAGACACGTTTCAAACACTTGATTGCATTTGTTTTTGTTGCAGGGTCATACTTCAAGGCAACCTTGATTGTACCCTGCGGACCATCTTCAATGAACTTATAGTTCAAGATATAGCCCTTCTCGAATAAGATCTTTGTGATCTCTTTCTTCAAGTTAGACGCAGGAACTTCAACAACACGGTGATGAGCCATGATTGCATTTCTGAGTCTTGTCAGATAATCTGCTATTGGATCTGTCATAAAATATAAATGTTAATTAATCGGGACTTCCCCGACAATATTAAAAATATGCTCTTTAATTTAATATGATTATAAGGAACGCGGAATAGTCCATTATCCTTCATATCATATAAATATTAAGATTACCAGCTTGCTTTCTTAACTCCCGGAATCAAACCTGCTGATGCCATCTCGCGGAACTGAATACGAGAAAGACCGAACTGGCGGATATATCCTTTGGGACGACCAGTTATCTTGCAACGGTTATGAAGGCGGATAGGATTAGCATTCTTTGGAATAGACTGCAATTTACGAGCAGCCTCATAAGCTTCTGCCAAGTCATTAGACGTAGCCACGATCTTCTTCAACGCAGCACGTTTCTCTGCATAACGAGCTACAAGTTTTGCACGCTTAACCTCGCGAGCTTTCATTGATTCTTTTGCCATATCTCTTAATCGTTTTTAGAGTTCTTGAAAGGAAGACCGAATGCTTTAAGCAAGGCATAACCTTCTTCATCACTTTTTGCAGATGTCACAAAAGTTATGTTCATTCCCTGAATGCGGTCTATTGAATCGATATTGATCTCTGGGAAAATTATTTGTTCTTGTATTCCAAGAGTATAATTTCCACGTCCATCGAATTTGCTCTCAATGCCTTTGAAGTCACGGATTCGAGGAAGAGCAACGCGAATTAGTTTTTCAAGGAATTCATACATACGCTGACGACGCAAAGTAACCATAACGCCGATAGGCATCTTCTTACGGAGTTTAAAGTTCGCTATATCCTTCTTTGAATATGTAGCGACAGCTTTCTGTCCGGCAATTGATGAAATCTCGTTTATAGCAATCTCGATAATTTTCTTATCTTGTGTAGCATCGCCCAAACCTTGATTTATAACGATCTTCTTCAAAGTTGGAACCTGCATTGAAGAAGAATAACAGAACTGTTTCTGCAATGCCGGAGCAATAGTCTCGGCATATACTTTCTTTAACTGTATTGTATCCATTACTTTATTTCCTCTCCTGATTTTTTAGCTATACGAACTTTCTTGCCATCATCAGTTCTCTTGATGCTTACACGAGTAGCTTTACCACTCTTCGGGTCAATAAGACTCAAGTTAGAGACATGGATTGGTGCTTCCTGTTTAACTATTCCACCTTGTGGATTCTTTGCAGATGGTTTTGTGCTTTTAGATACTATATTCACACCTTCAACGATAGCACGCTGTTTCTCAACAAGCACTTTAAGCACCTTTCCGGTTTTGCCCTTATCCTCACCGGCAAGAACAATAACCTTATCGTCTTTCTTTATATGTAACTTATTCATTATTCTTTGTGTTTTAAGAATTAAAGAACCTCAGGTGCAAGAGAAACAACTTTCATATTCACTGCACGAAGCTCACGAGCAACAGGACCGAAGATACGGCTACCACGAATTTCGCCAGCGTTATTGAGAAGTACGCACGCATTGTCATCGAAACGGATGTATGAACCGTCTGCACGTCTGATTTCTTTCTTAGTACGGACAACAACAGCCTTGCTGACTGTACCCTTCTTCATATCACTCGATGGCAGAGCATTCTTTACGGTAACCACAATGCGGTCACCTACTGAAGCGTAACGCTTAAAGCTACCACCCAAAACATGGATGCAAAGTACCTCTTTAGCGCCGCTGTTGTCTGCTACCGAAAGTCTAGATTCTGTCTGTATCATGATTACTTGGCCTTTTCAACTATTTCCTTCAATCTCCATCTCTTTGTCTTGCTCAGAGGACGGGTCTCCATGATACGGACGGTATCGCCTATTCCGCATTCGCTGTTCTCGTCATGAACATGGTACTTCTTTGTCTTTCTGACAAACTTACCATAAATAGGGTGCTTCTCCTTGAAGACAGACAGAACAACGACTGTCTTGTCCATCTTGTCGCTGATCACGACACCCTGGCGCTCTTTGCGCAAATTTCTATCATTCATAGAACCTTGTTTTTACTTGTTAAGTTCCCTCTTTCTCAACTCGGTCTTCATTCTGGCGATTGTCTTGCGGAGCTTGGCAATCTGAGAAGGATTCTCCAGCGGAGAAATGGCATGATTCAAACCCATCACTGTGTAGTTGGCTGATTCAGCTTCAATGCGCTCCTGCAGCTCCTGAGTTGTCAACTCCTTGATTTCAGAATTCTTCATAGTGAAAGGATTGATTATTGTTCGTTCTTAAAGTCATAGTCACGTCTTACAACAAACTTTGTTGTGACGGGAAGTTTCTGGGCAGCCAGACGGAGAGCTTCCTTTGCAATTGCAAATGGAACGCCGTCGGCTTCAATGATGATACGGCCGGGAGTGATTGGGAACACGTAACCTTCTACGTCACCCTTACCTTTACCCATACGTACATCCAAAGGCTTCTTTGTGATTGGTTTGTCCGGGAAGATCCTGATCCAGATCTGACCCTGACGCTGCATGTAACGTGTGATTGCCACACGGGCTGCTTCAATCTGACGAGCTGTGATCCAGCGAGTCTGAAGAGCCTTTATACCGAAGCTACCGAAAGCAAGTTCAGTACCACGATGTGATACGCCGTTGAGGCGACCACGACCTTTTTGCGGTCTTCTATATTTCTGTCTTTTTGGCTGTAACATAGTTCATCAAATTAATTGTGGTTTGACTTTTTGTTGCGGAATCTTCTACCATTTCCGTTGTTTCCTCCGCGACCATTCTCCTTCTGCTGAGAGAAGTTTGGAGTGAGATCCTGCTTACCGAACTTCTCACCACGGCAGATCCAAACCTTGATACCAAGGAGACCAACCTTTGTGAGTGCCTCAGCGAGACAGTAGTCGATATCAGCACGAAGAGTGTGGAGTGGAGTACGACCTTCCTTGTACATCTCTGAACGGCTCATTTCAGCACCGTTGAGACGGCCTGAGATCTGAATCTTGATACCTTCAGCGTTAGAGCGCATTGTGTTAGCAATAGCAGTCTTGATAGC
>CALGRN010000245.1 GCA_937880835.1 uncultured Prevotella sp.
CAGCAGAAGTGCACCTAATGCATATTTTATCTTCATTTTACTTGTACTTTTTTACCGTTAATAATATAAATACCCGGCTCGCTGATGCGTTCCAGTTTCATGCCGTTTATAGTAAATATGCCGAGTGGAGCATTCTTATCGCCGTCGGCAAAGGCATTGATGATAGAGTTTGTACCGTTATTATAGAAGAAAGTCATCTTCTCTATATCCGTTTGTGCATATTCCGTCACATCCGCACCCACCGTTAGCACCACCGTACCATTGGCTTTGTGGTTCACCTTAGGTGCATCCGTGAACAGAACCTCTTTCTTTTCGCCGTCGCCTTTATTCAGAATAAGGCGAAGAGCATTAGGTTTCTCTCCATCTGCAAAGGCACTCGCACAGCTTAGCAGTGCGCACGCCACAAGTGAAAAAATCTTGTTCATCACTACTTCGTTGCTTTTTGTTTGTTAATACTGTTGTTTACTAAATTATTCGTCCCTACACTATTCCCTATCATTGGCATGACTTTATGCCGACCGTAATATTTCGGCACGATGTCAATGGCTTGGGTATGCGGGCATAGGAGTTTTTCTTTATATTTTTTATTTTATATACATTTCAATTCTTCAAATTCATTGTCGGCTACGTCTAAGTAAGATTATTTACTGATTACGGTGCGATTCTAATATCATTAAGCAAAAGAGCTATCAACAGACATAAACCGCCATGCTTCATTAACATTGTCATTCTTATATATATGGCTATCATTAATTAATCTTCGTATGCTTAAAAACATCATGAAACACAGCACGACCTATACTATTTAATATGCAGTAATCTATAAAAACAGAACTTATCCGATTTTCATCTAATAATCCTTCTGCGTTTCAAAAATGATTATTTCATTTTCCACACCTTATAGTATTATGGCAAGGTGTTGCAAAGATAACAATTTTATTTAAATAATACAATATCATAAATAAAAAAAACAAAAACCTCAAAACATTTGAAAGTTTTTGCCATTTGATTGCAGTAACAATACATTTTTGTTGTATAAACATAACAACACATAAACATTTTTCAGATTATCAACGCAAACTTTCACAACAGCTTATATCAATCGCTCTGTCAATTCAATTACAATAGAATTTCAAAACCTATCCTTTTGCATTATAAAAGAATTGCTTTTGAACTTCATTTATTAAAGTATTGATATTCAAGCATATATAAAACGGAATAAAAACAATCATAATTCAAACAAAAAGAGTTATAAAACCAATCAGAAAACACCTCTTTTTTTATCCGATAAAATCAGTTTATTACAATTCTTTCTTTTAAAAACATGTATCATAATAATACTATTTACAGCTAAAATTAGTATATTTGCAAGGTAAAAAACAACGTCTTACCCTGACCATCCCGAAAGGATGCGGTTGTGATTAGCTAAAAAATTAATACCTTTGCAAGGTAAAAAACAACAGGTCTCAATCCGTCCTTGATGTTTTTAAAGTTGTGATTAGCTAAAAAATTAATACCTTTGCAAGGTAAAAAACAACCGGCATTATAGGTTGGATCTGTCATAACGAGTTGTGATTAGCTAAAAAATTAATACCTTTGCAAGGTAAAAAACAACAAACCGAACATTCAAATGACTGGTGAGCAAGTTGTGATTAGCTAAAAAATTAATACCTTTGCAAGGTAAAAAACAACACGAAAAAAATAATCCTATGCCAGAACTGAGTTGTGATTAGCTAAAAAATTAATACCTTTGCAAGGTAAAAAACAACAGATTTGACATCATTGTCCTGCATGAGCTTGTTGTGATTAGCTAAAAAATTAATACCTTTGCAAGGTAAAAAACAACTATAAAACAAAACAAAGGTACCTTATTCTTGTTGTGATTAGCTAAAAAATTAATACCTTTGCAAGGTAAAAAACAACCGGACGATAAGAATCATTCGTCTTTTTATTGTTGTGATTAGCTAAAAAATTAATACCTTTGCAAGGTAAAAAACAACGGTGTGTGTCATGCGGTGTACTCCACATATGTTGTGATTAGCTAAAAAATTAATACCTTTGCAAGGTAAAAAACAACATATAGCTGATACGCTTAAAACTATGGCTGGTTGTGATTAGCTAAAAAATTAATACCTTTGCAAGGTAAAAAACAACCAATGTCTCGGTGAGGTTCTGTTGGAGTTCGTTGTGATTAGCTAAAAAATTAATACCTTTGCAAGGTAAAAAACAACAGAATACTGTTCATAAGATACATCGTAAATGTTGTGATTAGCTAAAAAATTAATACCTTTGCAAGGTAAAAAACAACATATATGATGTAACTATCTGACGGTTATTTAGTTATCATTCATATTAGAAAAACAAAAAATGTTGTTTTAAAAAGTGGTATTCTTGAAATGTTCATGAATACCACTTTCTATTTTTAGAATAACTCTAATTGTTGATTAGGAGCATTAGGCTTTTTTTCTTTGCGACAATAAAACAATTTAATATCTGCAAATTGCTTGTCCGTTATGCACATTATACCAACTTTTCCTGCCTCCGGAAGTATTGCTTGAACACGTCTTATATGAACCTGTGCGTTATCCATACTTGCGCAATGACGAATGTATATAGAGAATTGGAACATTGTAAAACCATCGCCCATAATCTCTTTACGAAATTTAGCTGCTATCTTGCGGTCTTTTTTCGTTTCGGTAGGCAAATCATAAAAGACAAGAACCCACATAACTCTATATTCATTTAGAATTATCATATAAATTCGGGATAAGAAATTTTTCTAATCTCTCCATTAAAACATTTAGCCAAACTTGCAGTTGTTTGGGCTACTGCTACCATTAGAGGACTATGCTTTCCGCCTATCATTACGTCAATAACAGGTATTGAAAGCATCTGACGTTTCAAGTCG
>CALGRN010000246.1 GCA_937880835.1 uncultured Prevotella sp.
CTGTTTTCATTTTTGCTGCCGGTGGCGTTGCAACACCTGCCGATGCAGCTCTCATGATGCAGCTCGGAGCAGAGGGAGTGTTTGTTGGTTCGGGTATATTTAAATCGGGAAATCCTGAAAAACGTGCTGCTGCAATAGTACAAGCGGTAACCAACTACAACGATGCAAAACGCCTTGCAGAACTCTCCGAAGACCTTGGTGAGGCTATGGTTGGCATCAACGAGCATGAGATAGAAATACTTATGGCTGAACGTGGCAAATAAAATAGATGAGAATAGCCGTATTATCACTTCAAGGCGCATTTATTGAGCATGAGCGAATGCTGCAAAGTCTTGGAGCTGAAACATTCGAAATAAGACAGCCGAAGGATTGGGATGAGCCGAAAGACGGTCTCATTATACCCGGAGGAGAAAGCACAACGATGCTGAAATTGCTTAAAGATATGGGACTGTTGAAACCTGTCAGAGAGGCAATAGAAAGCGGACTGCCTGTTTTCGGTACGTGTGCGGGACTGATTTTGCTTGCAAAACACGTTGAAGGAGAACCGTTCGAGCGCATTTCGACAATGGATATCGACGTTTGCAGAAACGCATACGGCAGACAGTTAGGCAGTTTCTATGTAGAGGAAAACATGAAAGGCGTGGAGGGAAAAATACCAATGACTTTCATACGTGCACCCTACATAAAGAGCGTGAATGGTTCTGCGGAAGCGTTGGCAGATGTAAACGGCAAGACTGTTGCTGCCAGACAAGGCAATCAGCTCGTTACAGCGTTTCATCCGGAGTTGGACGAAAGTACTGCGATACACAAGTTGTTTCTCGACATGGTAAAAGAACGTATGCAGAAATAACAATCGTACAGTATTGCAGGCGTCATTCTCTAACGAAAGGTCGGCTGTAAAAATTTAAAACAGAACAGTGGCAGAAAAGTGTAAATAATAGCTTTTCAGCCGCTGTTTTTTATTGTTATAACAGAAAGTCAATTGTTTTAAGACATTAAAGAGGCGATGAAAAACGGGTATATTTTATATATGAAAAGTAAAAATATTTCATATTTACAAAAATCAATAAGATTACTTTTCAAAATTGAGAATACACATATTTCACTTTAAAACAATGATTATTCTCAATCAAAACATATCCTTTTGCAACTCTGTTTTATAATTTTTAGAATGTAAAAAGACAGATATTACAAAGTAAAAGTTATCCTTTTAGAAGGCAAAAAGATAACTATTAAAAAGCGAGACAAAGGCTGAAACAATTTAAATGTTTAGATATCAATGTCTTATAAAATTCACGTTTTCACGTCATAATATGCGTTTGCCTGTAAATATGCAAACATTTCAGGTTGTTGTAAAAATAAATGACAATATTAAAACCTTTCTTTCGATATGATTTTCTGCATTGTTATGGTTTTCTCTTTTGCAAGTACCGGATTGCAGATAAAAATCATTTGTTATGAGTATTGCATAACATTGTGATTTAATTTAACTTTAAATACTAAACAAGACAGAGGTTTCTCCATAAAAAAACAAAGTCTTATAAAAGCATTTAAAATATTTTATTTGCTGATAATCAATGCATAAAGAGGGAAAAGTGCAGGTTATAAGATTATACGCAACATAAGGATTAAGATGTAAATAAATGCCTTTCAAGGCGGTAATATCTCGATATATACTGAATAATTATTAATAAATAGTAGTTAACACAAAAAATTAAAGAAAAGATGAATGATTTATTTACACGAAAAAAACGTTTGAAGTTTAAAACGATTTTTATGGCAATGATGTTATGTTTGACGTCAGCGAGTTTCGCAAACAATACTATTGTAAACGGAACTGACACCAATGTTTCGGGCAAAGTGACAGATAAGGACACACATGAGCATTTGCCAAGAATAAGCATAACATTGGTAGGTACTATGATAAAGAGTTCTACTGATGCCAAAGGGAATTATGTATTGAGAGATTTACCGTTGGGAAAGCATGTAATAGAGGTAAGTGCTACGGGCTATCGCACTGTAAGACATGATATAAATGTTGAGAAAAACAAGAACGAAGTGATAAATTTTGAAATAGAGCAAGACGAAATTTCGCTTGACGAAGTTGTGGTTTCTGCAAACAGAGGAACTACTCTCAGAAGGAATGCACCTGCACTTGTGAATGTTATAGATACCAAAATATTCAACATTACGCAATCGGTATGTCTGGCTCAGGGATTGAATTTCCAACCCGGAGTGCGCACAGAAGACAACTGTCATAACTGTGGTTTCTCGCAAGTTCGCATCAACGGACTTGACGGACATTACTCTCAGATACTCATTGATTCTCGTCCCGTGTTCTCTGCGTTGCAAGGTGTTTACGGACTTGAACAAATACCGGCAAACATGATTGAACGTGTAGAAGTGATAAGAGGCGGAGGTTCTGCCCTGTTTGGTGCATCTGCGATAGGCGGAACGATAAACATAATAACGAAAGAACCTAACGGTAATTTCGTCGAATTGGGACATTCGCTAATGGCTTTGGGAGGTAATGATGCTTTCGAGAACAATACTACGATAAACGCTTCTGTCGTAACCGACAACAATAAGGCAGGCGTTTACATCTATGGACAAAGCCGTCATCGAGGAGGATATGATAAAGACGGAGACGGTTTCACAGAATTGCCCAAACTGGTTAATAAAACTATCGGAATAAGTTCGTTTCTACGAATTAATCCATATTCAAAAATCACACTTCGATATCATGTGCTTAACGAGTTCAGACGAGGTGGAAACATGCTCAACAAACCTGCTCACGAAGCTAATATCGCAGAACAGCTCGACCATAATATAAACGGTGGAAATCTATGTTATGATATTTTCAGCAGCAACGGTAATTCTCATTTCACTTCATATCTGTCTTTTGAGAACGTTTCACGAAAGAGTTACTACGGCGGAACGGGAGATAATTCTGACGAAATGAAAGCCGATGCACTCAAAGCATATAGCATAACACGGGATTTGAACATAATAGGCGGACTGCAATATGCTCACAATTTCAATCGAATATTATTCATGCCGGCGTCAATAACATTTGGAGCAGAGTACATTAATGACGCTCTTACGGACAAATCGCTTGGATATAATTCTACACTAAAACAGAAAGCGAGAACAGGAAGCATGTTCTTTCAGAACGAATGGAAGAACGATAGATTGACAATATTGCTCGGAGGACGTTTAGACAAGCATAATCTTATAGAGCATGTCATATTCAGTCCGCGCGTGAATTTAAGATATAATCCTACAAAGGACATTAATATAAGACTTACTTATGCAGGTGGTTTCCGTGCACCACAAGCGTTTGATGAGGACTTGCACACAACTCTTGCAGGAGGAGAACGTATAAAGATACGTATGGCAAAAGGGCTTAAAGAGGAGAAATCAAATAGTATGAGTCTTTCAGCAGATATTTATAAAACATTCGGAAATGTGCAAACGAACTTGCTTTTAGAAACATTCTACACTCATTTGAGTGATGTTTTCGCAATGAGAAAATTGAATGAAAAAGACAAATTCGGCAATGGTATTTTGGAAAGATATAACGCAAATGCTGCAAATGTGCTCGGCTTCAACATTGAAGGAAAAGCTGCGTTCTCCTCATTATTTCAACTTCAAGCCGGAATAACGGTACAGAAAAGCGAATATAAAAATGCAATTGAATGGGATGAGGATGCTCCCGCAGAAAAGAGAATAATGCGAACGCCGGATGTTTATGGTTATTTTACTGCTAATTTTACTCCGTTAAGCAATTTATCTGCTGCACTTTCGGGCAACTATACGGGCAGTATGTTCGTAGGACATGCAGCCGGTTCAGGTGTAGAAAAGCCTGTTGCGGTGAACACACAGAGTTTTTTCACTCTTAATGTTAAGCTCTCTTATGATTTCAAATTGTATGACCAAGTAAGTCTGCAAGTAAATACAGGTATCCAAAACATAACAAACGCTTATCAGAAAGACATAGACAAAGGTTGGAACAGGGATGCTGCTTACATCTACGGACCGTCTGTTCCGAGAAGTTGTTTCATTGGTTTGAAGATGTATTATTAATACGTCAAATGCCGATATATTTTGCTTAGATCATCATATATCGGCATTTTTATTTCTCTATATTTACAATGCAATGCGTATGTTCGGTTATTGTCTTTTAAGCTTGAAAGAGTTTTCAATACTTACAATCTCTTCCGAGAACATGCGGTCTGCTTTCAATCGCTGTTCTACTTGTGTGCAACTATGTATCACAGTTGAGTGATCTCTGCCACCAATCAATTTTCCTATACGGCTTGCAGGCATCTTTGTGTATTTCTGTGACAGATACATCGAAACCTGTCTTGCTACGACCAAGTCTCTTTTACGACTTTTACTGTTGACTGCGGTAGCAGAAACTTTGAAGTGGTTGCACACCTTTTCCAGAATATCATCTATTGTCAGAGGCTCATCGTCTATCTTAACGGCACGCTTGATTACTCTTTCTGCCAGACGCATATCCACATTGCTGTTATACACGATGGAATAAGCCATAAGGCTGTTTATTACTCCTTCAAGGTCGCGAACGCTTCCGTTGGCTGTCTGTGCTATGAATTCTACTACGTCTGAGGGTATTTTAAGTCCGTCGCGGCGTATCTTGCTGTTCAGTATGTCAATGCAAAGCTGCACGTTAGGTTTTTCGAGTTCGGCTATCAAACCGCAACTGAAACGAGTCAGCAGGCGTTCATTCATTCCGTTCAAATCAACGGGCGGTCGGTCGGAAGTAAGTATAATGCGCTTACCATTGCGGAACAGATGGTTGAAGATATGAAAGAACGTGTCTTGCGTTTTTGAAGATGTCATCCATTCTTGTATATCGTCCACGATAAGCACATCTATTGTCTGATAAAACTTTATGAAGTCATTCGTATTGTTACGCAATGTAGAATCGACGAACTGAACCTGAAAAAGACGCGCGCTTACATATAATACTCTCTTCTGCGGATACATCTGTTTTATCTTCACACCAATGGCATTGACAAGATGTGTCTTTCCGCAACCGGACGGCCCGTATATGAACATCGGGTTGAACTGAGTAGTATTGGGATGCTCGGCTATTGAAAGTCCGACGGCGCGAGGCAGCTTGTTGCTGTCGCCTTCGATGAAATTGTCGAACGTGTATTTAGTATTCAGCTGCGAGTCTATCTCCTGCGGCTGTGCAGCATCGAGCAATGAAGGAGACTGATTTATGTTAGTTGTGCGCTTGTTTGTGTCAACATCCTGCGCATCGTCAGCCTCTATATCCTGCGTAGCCCCGTTTGTCTTATCGACAACCACACGATATGTCAGCTTTATAGCAGTCTCAAATCCTCTTGTGAGTGATTTTCTCAACAAGTCAAGATAATTTTCTTCTATATATTCGCAAATGAAAGAGCTTGGCACTTGAACCAATAATGTCTTTGTCGAGGGATTGTATGACTCGAAGACTATTGGTCGAAACCAAGTGTTGAACTGCTGTTCTGTGACGTTTTCCTTTATTAATTGAAGGCTTCTGTCCCAGAGTTTACGGGGGCTTATCTGCATTTCCGGTTTTGAATTTAAAATAAGATTATTAAATTATATAGTCTTAGTTACTATTTCGATTGCAAATTTAGCACTTTTTTTTCAATCTTGCTAATACGGTGTTTTTGTATTTTTTATAGCAAAAACCGTAATCCTCTAATTATCACGCACTTTGTTTGATTTGCAGACTTTATTACCAAAAGTAGGTATTGCAAAATTCTTTCATTCTGATTACCAGCGTATTACAACGTTAATGGCGTTTTTTTGAAAAATCAGTGAAACATTTTTTTTATTCGGCAAAGTTGCTGATTACCTATAAATTATGTCTTTTTTATTGAGCGTGAAACATCTATCGTAATATTTATACATATTTCAAATAGCATGACAGTTATCATTTTATTTTGTCAGTCCTATGCAACTGTGGCATAATTGTAATGAAATATGAATGAATATGTATTTCAAACATACTTTATTCTAATTATTTCGACAGAATAAACGGATAATGTACAAGGGTTGTTATTGCAACTTTCATATTGCGTTTCTCCATATATGAAATTGCAGCTTCAATGAGTTTGAAATATGGCAGTATTATTGATAAAATGTAAAAGCTATTGTTTTGCACTTCAAAAATTATCCTTTTGCACGCTGAAACAATAGCTTTTGAAGTGCGAAAGGATAACTTTTGAAGTGCAGTTCGTAAGACATTGATATTCAATGTTATAAAAAACCGTATCTAAACAGTGTTTATTTCTTTGTTACGACCTGTTATGTCACTTGTCTTTTCTTCCGAAAATAGAGAAGTGAACGTATCGTTTCGGATGGGCTTTCATATTGGTAAGCAACGAGTCGGCAGATATCATGGTGGCATTAAGATTGTTGTATAGCGATGGATCGCGCATCATCAGCCCCAAAGTACCGTTGTTGTTATTAAGTTGGTTTGTAAAACTTTGCACCTCTTCAAGCGTCTTGTTTATTCTTGCAACAGTTCCTTCAACGTCAAGTTGCGCAAGATTTCCGGTCAGTTTGTTCGTATTGTCAAGCACACCATTTGCCTTGTTAATCATTCCCGGAACATTTCTGTTCAAGTTACTCATAAGAACATTCAGTTCTTTTGAAGCCGTAGTGAGATTTCCTGTTACCACTTCCACGTTTCTGATAGACTGCGCAATGGCAGGATTTGCAAGCAGAATGTTCAGGTTTGTGGCTATACTGTCAAGTTTCGGAAGTATTCTCTCGACCGTAGGAACCATTCCTTTCATCTGTCCCAAAGCACCGTCGTTTATCGTACCGTCAATGAGTCCGCCTTCCTCTATGCGCTCTCTCGGATTGTTGGCAAGCAACAAATTGACTTTCACATTGCCGAGCATGTCGCTCACTATCTCTGCACTGCTGCCCTTAGGTATGCGCAAGTCTTCGTTGAGAATAACCTCTACCTGTATATTATCGCGCTTATCGTAATCGTACAACACGTCTTTTACCGTACCCACTTTATATCCGTCGGCATATATCGGGCTTGATGTTGACAGTCCGCTGATGTCCTTGAAAGAAATGAAATACTGCTTTCCGGATGAAAAGATGTTGAGTCCTTTAAGGAATTGTAACCCTCCGAACAGTATAATAACACCTACTATTGCCACCAAAGCAATCTTTACTTCTTTCGTGAATATCTTTTTTACCATAATATTATCTCGTTTTATTTGCTTTGAAATTGTTTATAGCTTCATACACATCGACTCGTTTTCCTCCCTTGAAAGCTACTATGAATGCTTGCGGAAAGTCAGTAAGAAGACTGTTTCGCAGTCTGTTTATCTCGTCATAGTCAGCCGATGAACCTATCGTATATTTCTTCATGCCATTTTCTGTGTAGCATTCCACATTGTCATGTCCTTTAAACTGTTGACTTCCCGGACGCAGACTGCGGCTGCAAGCCACTATCTGTACCTTGAAGATTACAGGTTCGTTCGTATCAGTCTCTACTTTTCTGTCATCTCTTACAGATTCTGTCGGAATCACGCGTGGCTCAAGCGGCTGTTCCTGCTCAGCACGCTCGGCACGCTGTCTGTTTCTTTCTTCTTTTATAGATTCACCCGGTTGTGCCACAGGATTTTGCGGAACGACGTTTGGAACATTTAGATATGGTTCTTTTTCGGCAACATACGGTATCACAACGTTATCGGAATATTTGTTCTTATACCTTACGAAAGCCTGATAAATGCCCCTTCCCATATTGTCTATACCTTTGCTTGTGTTGAGAAACTGTTCTTCTTCAGGGGTCGTTATAAACCCTAACTCTATCAGACAGCTCGGCATTGATGTCTCTCGAAGCACAAGAAAACCGGCTTGTTTCACTCCTTTGTCGGGACGATTGGCGGTATAACATACGCTCTGTTGCACCATTTTGGCCAAGTCAACGCTTTTAGCCATGTTTCTGTCTTGTATGAATTCAAACATGATATAGCTTTCGGCAGAGTTAGGATCAAATCCCTCATAATGCTGCTTGTAGTCTTTCTCAACAAGAATTACAGAGTTTTCGCGCTTTGCAACATCGAGATTGTCCTTTGCTCGGTGCATTCCGAGCGTATAAGTTTCTAATCCTCGCGCTATACGTCCGCCCGGAAGAGCATTTGTATGTACAGAGATGAACAGGTCAGCCTTATTCCTGTTGGCTATCCTTGCACGCTCGTGCAGTGTCAGGAAGACATCTGTTTTGCGAGTATATATGACCTTTACATCGGGACAATTACGCTCTACGTAACGTCCGAAAGCAAGTGCAACGTTTAGATTTATATTCTTCTCCATAGAGAAAACACCTCTCGCGCCTACGTCTTTGCCTCCATGTCCGGGATCGATAACTAACGTAAACTTACGATTATCGCCGTAAGACGTAAACGAGAGCGTAAGAAATATTATCAAAAAGAAAAGTATTTTTCTACTCATACAGATAAAAATATTTTTCCACAAAATTAAACAATTATGACGAAAACGGCAAACCGATGAAATAGTTTTATTATTTATTAAAGTTTTTCAAACCCGTATTAAAGTCATACATGCTAATCGGTTATACGTCACTCGGTTTCCTCTGTCCTTTATCTGAAATCTGAACTGCCGACTGTCAAATCGTTTTTAAGGTGCAGTTCTACACCTGCACCATCACAGTCGGCACTCATCGGAGGCGCTACTTTTGTCACGTTTATTTCCAATGCCTCTGTTTCGGGAAACTCGCAGAATAATTTTTCGCCAATGTTATAAGCCACTCTTTCAAGCAGATTGCAAGGTTTCGACATCTCTTCCGATACAATATTGAACACAGCCGCATAATTAAGAGTGTCTGAAACATCATCGGAAATCATCGCTTTTGCTATCGGATACTTCACTTTTAAGTTCACGATGTAGTCGTTTCCTGTTATTCTTTCCTGCTCCAACACTCCATGAAAGGCATGAAAGCGAAGATTTAAAAGAAGAATATAGCCTGATTCAAGTGACATATTATATATATGTTTGCAACTCTGTTATTAGAAATACGGTCAATTTCAGAATATACAAAGATTTAATTTCTTATCCGCAACGAGATGCTCCGCAGTTTTTGCATATCAGACAGCCTTCCTGATATACAAGAGTTTCATGCCCGCAGACAGGACATTTCTGGTCTTTTGCCTCTGTACCGTCATCGATATACTTTTTCAAAGCTCTCTCTACACCGTTTTTCCATGTATTTATGCTTTCGTCTTTCAGTTGCAGAGAACTTACCAACTTTATTACATTGGCTATCGGCATACGATAACGCAGCACGCCGCTGATTAGCTTTGCATAGTTCCAATATTCGGGATTGAACTTCTCGCTCAATCCTTCTACAGTTGTCTTGTAGCCCCGTTTGTTTTCAAATTGGAAATCATAACGTTTTGTTCCTTCTTCCGTTGTACTCTTTATTATCTTGCCTTTTATAACGGTCTTAGGCAAAACGATGCCTTCTTCGTCATCTTGTAAACCGGTGAATATCTCATAAGGATATCCGTCTAACAACCCGACGAAAGCCACCCACTTTTCTTTGTTGTTCTGAAAGCGCACCACATCGCATTCCAATACGCTCGGACGAACCTCCGTAACTTCCGGTTGACGGCACAGAGGGAGTTCGTTTTGATGTTTCTCTTCTTCTTTTTTCTTTTTCTTAGAGACTGAAATCATAACACCTGCCCTGCTTCCGTCACGATAGATTGTGCATCCTTTGCAGCCGCTTTTCCATGCTTCCACGTAGAGACGGTTTACAAGTGACTCGTCAACATCATTAGGAAGGTTCACCGTTACGCTTATACTGTGGTCAACCCACTGTTGTATCGCTCCTTGCATACGTACTTTCATAAGCCAATCAACATCATTTGCTGTTGCCCTATAATAAGGTGATTTAGCTACAATCTGGTCTATTTCTTCTTGCGAGTATCTTTTTTCGGTATCGTAACCGTTTGTCTTCATCCACACAAGGAACTTCTTATGATAAACGATATACTCTTCAAATGAGTCGCCTACTTCATCAACAAAGTCCACATGTACATCCGAATCGCCGGGATTAACCTTTCTTCTGCGCTTATATACAGGCATGAATACGGGTTCTATACCGCTTGTTGTCTGCGTCATAAGACTTGTTGTTCCGGTGGGAGCGATAGTAAGACAGGCGATGTTACGTCTTCCGTATTTAGCCATTTCTTCATAAAGTTCGGCATCAGTCTCTTTAATTCTCTGCACGAAAGGATTATTCTGCTCGCGTTTCGTGTCATATATTCCGAATGCACCACGTTCCTTCGCCATTGTGACAGAACTTCCGTAAGCGGTAAGTGCAAGCGTTTTATGCACCTCGACAGAGAAATCTGTTGCTTCCTGAGTGCCGTATCTCAGTCCCATTGCAGCTATCATATCGCCTTCGGCTGTTATTCCTACTCCCGTTCGACGTCCCAAACTGCTCTTGGCTTTTATCTTTTCCCATAAATGATATTCAGCTTCCTTAACTTCATCGCTTTGCGGATCGTATTTTATCTTGTTCATTATGAGGTCTATCTTTTCAAGTTCGAGATCCACGATATCATCCATTATGCGTTGTGCTTTTGCCACGTGGTCTTTGAATTTGTCGTAGTCGAAGCGCGCATTCGGTGTAAATGGTTCTGTGACATAAGAATAAAGATTTATTGAAAGCAGTCTGCATGAGTCGTAAGGACAAAGCGGAATCTCTCCACACGGATTAGTTGAGATGGTGCGGAAACCGAGATCTGAATAGCAGTCGGGGATGCTTTCGCGTATTATGGTATCCCAAAACAGCACGCCCGGTTCTGCACTTTTCCATGCGTTATGCACTATTTTCTCCCACAAACTGCGTGCGTTTACGTCCTTTTTTATATCCGGTTTGTCCGTATCTATGGGGAACTGTTGCGTGTAAACATCATTATTTACGGCAGCATTCATAAACTCGTCGGTTATTCTTACAGACACATTTGCGCCCGTTACCTTGCCTTCCGTCATCTTGGCATCTATGAATGACTCGCTGTCGGGATGCTTTATGCTCACCGAAAGCATCAAAGCTCCTCTGCGTCCGTCCTGTGCAACCTCTCTCGTGGAATTGCTGTAACGTTCCATGAACGGCACAAGTCCGGTACTTGTAAGTGCTGAATTGTTGACAGGAGAACCCTTTGGACGAATATGAGACAGGTCATGTCCTACGCCTCCGCGTCGTTTCATCAGTTGAACCTGCTCCTCGTCGATGCGCATTATAGCTCCGTAGGAATCGGCATCGCCGTCAAGTCCTATCACAAAACAGTTGCTGAGCGAAGCCACTTGCTGCTCGTTGCCGATGCCGGTCATAGGACTTCCTGCCGGAATAATATAACGGAAGTGGTCCAAGAGGTCGAAAATCTCCTGTGCACTCATAGGGTTTGCATACTTGTTTTCTATTCGTGCAATCTCGTTTGCAATGCGCCAGTGCATATCTGCGGGACTTTTCTCGTAGATATTTCCATAACTGTCCTTCATCGCATACTTGTTAACCCAGACTCTTGCGGCAAGTTCATCGCCGTCGAAATAACTCAACGAGGCTTCAAAAGCTTCTTCGTAGGAATATGTTTTCTTATTTTTCATTTTCAATAGTAGTGTAATCAATTTGCAAAAATACAAATTGTTTTTCATATAAAAGAATACTTTTGTGGAAATAAAAATAAAAATATTATGTCGGTAATGTTTCGTTTTGGAAAACTTTTTATCGGAAATCGTATAAAAAGTTTTCCAAAACGAAACACTTGAACAGTTTTAAATGCACGTCAGATCAACTATTGTAGCATGCCTGACAAATGCAATGCAACTTCGGAAAAAATATTACAAAGATGCAGGATAATTTAATTTATTAGAACAAACATGTGCTTGTAAATGAAAATACGAACTTTACTAAATTCTTTTTTAAAGGATTTTATTTTCTGATTAATTTTCTCCCGATATTCAAACAAACTTCTTTTGCGGTTATGGCATAATGAAAGCATGAAGAAATGTATAAGGTTTTCAATACAAAACAAAGGTGAACATGCCGGATGCAGGCATTGCGATCAGCATTGCTTTCGCATGTTATGTATCTCTGTTTGTTATTATGAACATTCCGATAGCAAACAAAAACGCAAAGCAGAAAATTGTTCTTTTCTTCCGCTTTGCATTTTTGCAAATTATAATAGTCTTCGAGGTATTTATTCCTATCAGCGATATATGCCGTTCATGTTTGCATTACTTTTTTGCGTCTTCATTCTTTCTGTCGCCTTTTTCTTTCACTTTGTCAGTCCCCATGTTATCAAACCAATCACTTTCAAAGATGTCGTTGTAAGAAGTTATGTCAGACATACTGGAGGTGTTATAATCCCAATTATAATAAAGTTTCACACTCTTGTCTTTCATTATCACTTGCAGAGTAACAAGTTTGTCGTTCCCTTTAAGTGGGGTTATGGTAAGAACGTATGTCCATTTTATATTTCCTTCCACGAACACAAGCGTTGATTTATATACGTTTGAATCGTTGCTGTGTCGTTGTCCGTTGTAAAACAGAATGTTATTCGACGGCGTATTGATGTAAGTTTCTGTTGCATTCTCGCTCTCAGCCTCAAATGCTTCTTTCAGTTTGCGTGCATAGTTGCCGTCCTTACTGATGAATTTAAAATCTCTTGATTTAAAAGACACCTTTTTACTCTTTTTGTCACGTTTTACAACGAGGCTTCCGTTCACTCCTTCCGCTTCTATTTTCTTTATCACGTTTTCTATCTTCTGCTGTGCAGAAACAGATGTCGTTAAAATCATTCCCAATAATAAAAAAGCAAGTTTTCTCATTTTCTTTTCCTCCTATTTGTTTATATTACAGGTATTTTTTCTGTTTCGAGTTTATAAGTTCCGTTGTCTATATCCTGCTGAATCTTCATTGCTTCGTTGGCAGAACGTTCTATTTCGGGCAATATCTGCTTTATGTCGGTTATCTTAACGCCATCTTTCACTATATAGCTGCCTGCATATTCTTCGCATTTTTCTTTCATATAGATGCGCTTCTGCAAATGTAAACCGAGACAAAACAGCAACAGTAACGATGCTGCGATGCCAATCTTAACAAACAAGGTTTTCATAACCGATGTTCTCGTCTCGCGTTTCCGGTCTTTCATTCCTTCCGAATACCATCGGAACATTGCTTTGTATTTGCGCAAACGATAAGGAACTTTGTCGCTTGAAAAGAACTCGTATAAAGCATTTTCCTCTTCGTTTGTGGTGCATCCGTCAAGAAAACGGCTCACCATTTCATTCACGTTGTTTTCGTTTATTATCATCATAGTCCGAAATATTTCATTATCTTTTTTCTCGCTCTCGAAAGATTTGCTCTCACTGCATCCTCTTTCATGCCAGTGATATGCGCAATCTCGAAAGTTTCAAACCCTTCTATATGCTTCATTCGCAATATCATCTGCTGTTTGTCGGGCAGTGTTTCGACAGCTTCCATAATCCTTCTGTCTTCTTCGCAGCTTATGTAATGCTCTTCGGGTGAAACCATATAGGCAACATCTTTCATGTCTCCCGAACGCATAGCATTTCTTATATTGTTGAGACAAAGGCGGTGGACGATAAGCATGGCGAGTTTTTCCGGCGAATCATGCTCACCGAGTTGACAACGCATTGCCCATAGTTTCAGCACCGTGTCCTGCACAACGTCTTCTGCATCGTCTGTGTTTCCGAGATGCCTGTATGCCGACATCAGCAGTTTGTGACGTATGCTTCCGACGAAAGTTTCAAACTCCTTTTTCTCCATTTCTATATATCTATAACACGGAAACATCGCGTTTTGTGACTTGACAAAATTGCTTTTAACTTATTTTTGCCTTATATCCGCTATCTTTCTTACTGTTTTTGCATCGCAAAACGTTGGAAAACATTTTTTTGAGACAATGAAAAATCATTGTGTTTTTCAATCATCCGTGTCAAAGAACAAACCCTTTCTTTCGAAAGATAATACACTTTTTCAAGAAACATAATACACTTTTCAAAGAAACATAATACACTTTTTATGGAAAGCTCATGAGCTTTTTCAAAATTGATGATTTACTATTAAAAGAGTGATGATTTTCATTTTGCTTGCAACAACCGTTCTCTCATCTCCCTACACAATAAAAAAGCCGTGTATCAACGTACAAATTACATCATACACGCGGCGTATGTAATTTTAAATTTATCAAACTCACGTTCATAACAGCATAAAAAAAACAGGATTTGCCAAAATGAAAGCAAATCCTGTTTTTGTTTATTCCATTTTCTTTATCTTAGAAATCTGCGCTCTTGGGTGTACGCGGGAATGGTATCACATCGCGTATGTTCTGCATTCCGGTTATGAAAAGTATAAGTCTTTCAAAACCGAGTCCGAAACCACCATGAGGACATGTGCCGTACTTACGTGTGTCAAGATACCACCACATATCTTTCATCGGTATGTCACGGCGTTTGATCTCGCCTACAAGTTTATCGTAATTTTCCTCTCTTACGCTGCCTCCTATTATCTCGCCTATCTGCGGGAACAGTACATCTGTGCCTTGAACAGTCTTTCCATCTTCGTTTATCTTCATATAGAAAGCCTTTATTTCCTTAGGATAGTCGGTCATTATCACAGGTCTGTTGAAATGCTCCTCAACAAGGAAACGTTCATGTTCGCTTGCGAGATCCATGCCCCATGAAACGGGGAACTCAAACTTTTTACCTTTCGCAACAGCCTCTTCGAGTATCTTTATGCCTTCGGTATATGTCAGACGGACAAACGAACCGTTCAACACGCCATTAAGACGGTCAAGCAATGTCTTATCTATCATGCTGTTCATGAATTCAAGTTCGTCCATACAATTATCAAGAGCCCAGCGCACACAATATTTTATGAAGTCTTCTTCAAGGTCCATCAGGTCGTCCTTATCTATAAAAGCAACTTCCGGTTCTATCATCCAGAACTCTGCCAAATGGCGCGGAGTGTTTGAATTTTCGGCACGGAACGTAGGACCGAACGTATATATCTGTCCCAGTGAAGTAGCTCCAAGCTCTCCTTCAAGCTGTCCGCTCACAGTGAGCGAAGTTGACTTTCCGAAGAAATCATCAGTATAGATAATCTTTCCGTCTTCGTCTTTTTTAAGGTCGTAAAGATTCTTCGTCGTCACTTGAAACATCTCCCCTGCTCCTTCACAATCGCTTGCAGTGATGATTGGAGAGTGGAAATAGAAGAAACCGTTATCGTGAAAATATTTGTGTATCGCAATAGCCATGTTATGACGTATGCGCATCACTGCACCGAACGTGTTTGTGCGAAGGCGCAAATGTGCATACTGGCGCATATATTCGAAGCTCTGTCCTTTCTTCTGCATGGGATAATCGCCTCCGCAAGTGCCGTAAACCTCTATGCTGTCGCATTGTATCTCGGAAGTCTGTCCTTTTCCCTGACTCTCCACGAGTTTTCCTGTAACGCCGATACATGAACCCGTTGTTATCTGTTTAAGAATATTTTCGTCAAACTTGGTGGGGTCTGCAACAACCTGAATGTTCTTTATTGTAGAACCATCGTTAAGTGCAATGAAGTCCACTGCCTTACTGCTTCGGTGAGTACGAACCCAACCTTTGACAATAATCTGCTCTCCGAAACTTGTCATTTTAAGAGCATCTGCGATCTTTGTTCTTTTCATATCTATTCTTTTATTCATCCGTCCAGACACAAAATCTTACGGAATTATTTTTTAAGTTCCGCAAATATCATTTACCGTTTATATCAGTCAATGAACTTGCGGAAACGTTTTTTCATTCGAATGCTCCCATACGCAGCATGCTGACTTCCTTCTCTGTGAGGAAACGCCAATCACCGCGACGGACATTTTTCTTTGTAAGTCCGGCAAACTGAACACGGTCTAACTTTATCACACGATAGCCGAGACTCTCAAATATGCGTCTTACAATACGATTTTTTCCGCTGTGTATCTCAATTCCTACCTGACTCTTGTCGCGCTCATCTGCATATTCCACTGCATCAGCACGTATTTCTCCGTCTTCCAATGTCAGACCTTCTGCAATCTTCTGCAAATCGTGTGCCGTAACGTTTTTGTCCAAGAAAACGTGGTATACCTTTTTCTTCAAGAACTTGGGATGTGTCAGTTTGCTTGCCAATTCGCCGTCATTAGTTAGCAGAAGCACGCCTGTGGTATTGCGATCGAGGCGTCCTACGGGATATATACGCTCCGGACAAGCATCCTTGACGAGGTCGAGCACAGTCTTACGTTGTTGCGGATCATCGCTTGTCGTAACACAGTCTTTCGGTTTATTCAAAAGAACATAAACTTTCTTTTCAAGCGTTACGGGGTTATCATGAAACATTACGGTATCAGTGCGCATAACCTTTGAACCCAATTCGGTAACGACTTCGCCGTTCACTGTTACCAATCCTGCCTGTATGAAATCGTCGGCTTCGCGTCGGCTGCATACTCCTGCATTTGCAAGATATTTATTCAGACGTATCGGTTCATTCGGATCGATATGATCCTCTTTATATTCTATGCGCTTTTTAAGGCTGTACTTTGCATTGGGATCATATCCTGCCGTACGCGGACGGTAGCCTCCCTGATTATAATTGTCACGGTTGTTGTATCCTCCTCGTGGCTGATAACCACCCTGACGGTAATTATTTCCGTATCCGCCACGTGGCTGATAGCTGTTGCGTGGCTGATAACCGCCTTGTAAATCTTCATTGTTATAACGAGGACGATAGCCGCCTTGCTGACGTGGCTGATAATTGTTGCGTGGTTGATAGCCTCCCTGTACATCTTCGTTATTATAACGAGGACGATAGCCACCTTGCTGACGTGGTTGATAATTGTTGCGCGGTTGATAGCCCCCTTGACTTTCTTCGTTGTTGTTATAACGCGGACGATAGCCGCCTTGTTGGCGCGGTTGGTATCCGCCTTGCTGATGATAGCCCCCTGTGTTGTTGAAACGCGGACGATACTGACGCTGCTGATTGACATTGTTTTGAAGTCCGGCTCCAAATCCTTCGGGTCTGAAACCTCCCTCGTCGTTGTTCATTTGATTTCTGTCAGTGGTATAAGCGCGCTGTGTACGTATGCGTGGACGCTGTGGCTTAGAGTTCTGATAATCTCTTTGATAATAACTCTGTTGTCCGGTAGCTCTATAACCATCACGGCCACTTTCATTGTTCTGCTCTGTATGCAGTTCTTCCTGTTTGTTTTCAAT
>CALGRN010000247.1 GCA_937880835.1 uncultured Prevotella sp.
CCAGCCGTGCCTTCGCATATCAGGCCGCCATTGAAGCGCCCGTACTCCTCAAGAACGAGAACAGCATCCTTCCTATCCAGGCAGACAAGTACCAGAAGATTCTTGTCGTCGGTGAGAATGCCACTCGCGACCTCTCTGCCGGCGGTGGTTCTTCGGAGCTCAAGAGCAAGGGCGATGTCTTCCCATTGGACGAGTTGAAGGCTGTCTATGGCGACAAGATTGAATACGCCCAGGGCTACAAATGCGACGAGATGTCATACGAGAACAAGACTCCAACATCTCCGGAACTCAAGCAGAAGCTCTTCGACGAAGCTGTTGAAAAGGCTAAGTCGGCAGACCTTATTATATATATAGGTGGCTTGAACAAGGACCTTTACCAAGACTGCGAGGATGCCGATCGCAAGACATACGGACTCTCTTTCGGACAGAACGAACTCATCTCTGCCCTTGCAAAGATCCAGAAGAACATCATCGTGGTGAACAACGGCGGTTCTGCCTACGAGACTCCATGGCTTGACGAGGTAAAGGCTCTCGTCCACATCTGGTATCTCGGCACAATGAACGGTCGTGCGATGGTGAACATCCTTTCGGGCAAGGTTTGTCCTTCAGGAAAACTCCCTGTAACATGGGCAAGGAAGCTCGACGACTACTACTTCATGCAGTTTGGCGAGGAAGCTTATCCGGGCGTTGACAAGCAGGTTTACTACAAGGACGGCATCTATGTTGGTTACCGCCACTTCAACACACACAATGTTAAGCCACAGTTCCCATTCGGCTACGGACTTTCATACACTACCTTCAATTACGGCAAGCCAACAATCTCTGCCAACGAAATGGACAAGGACGGCAAACTAACTGTTACAGTGGATGTTACAAACACGGGCAAGGTGGCAGGAAAGGAAATCGTGCAGCTCTTCATCGGCGACGAGGAATGCTCGGTAGATCGTCCTGCAAAGGAGCTCAAGGGTTTCACGAAACTCGCTCTTGCTCCAGGCGAGACAAAGACTGCTACATTCGAAATCTCAGAAAATATGCTCCAGTTCTGGAGCGAGGCAGAGCATAAGTTCGTTTCAGAACCAGGCAAGTTCAAGGCATACATCTGCGCAAGCGAGACGGATGTGAAAGGAACAGCGGAGTTCACGTTGAAGTAAACCAGAATCGAATCATTAAACATATTATGAAGAACCTCTTTCTTCTCCCACTATTGCTCATGGTCTTCCTGAATGTCGAT
Source organism: uncultured Prevotella sp. (assembly GCA_937880835.1). GTDB lineage: Bacteria > Bacteroidota > Bacteroidia > Bacteroidales > Bacteroidaceae > Prevotella. The sequence continues at coordinate 1,232 of CALGRN010000247.1, forward strand.
GCGCAGATCATTGACGGTCGCACCAACGACATCACGCTTTTCCATGACTTCACTCCTGCCACTATTCTCCTTGAATCGGGGCAGATAAACCGTCAGCGCGAGACAAACATTTTCCTAAAGAACGGCGCACTGATATACAAGAGCCAGGGAAAGGTGATGCAGGCGAACATGAACGTGATAAAGAATGTGCTCGTCGGCAAGAGACTGTTCATGAAGATTGAAGGAAAACTGGCAGAAATCGTTGACAGCTGCGGAGAGAACAAGCTCGCCCTAATCAGGCAGATAAACATAGACGGACTTAACACGGAAATCCTGAACAACAGCACGATAACAAGCATCGACTTCACCGCCAGCGAACATATCGGCATCACGAGAACGGAAGCGAATCCCGACCAGTTGGCTTACCCCGTTGACGACATCTATTACTTCATAGTCAACGGCAAGCCGATCCTCGCTCATGAAAGAGACGCGAAACGCGCTGTTGGCCGCAAAAACAAGGAGGCATACGAAAGGGTTATCAGCGAACGACACTTCAAATGGACTCAGAAAGAAAGCCTTATGGAAGTGCTGAAGGTTTTGTCGGAAAAACCATAAATTTCCTTCTGACTATTATCTTTTAACAAGTGGGAAGAAATAAAAGTCGTTTTTTATTTGGCGATACATTATTTTTTATTACCTTTGCCCCTGATTTTGTAATTTAGGATGTAGAAGGTGGAAGCAATTCTGCCTTGAAAAAAGATATTTGACAAAACAATGCGAATAGTAAAACATATTGAGAATCTGCTCCTTAAGGAGAATTCCGTAATCGTTCCTGATTTCGGATGCTTTATGGCGCACACCATATCCGCTCATTTCGATGAAGCGGAAAACCTCTTCCTGCCTCCACAGCGCACACTGGGCTTCAACCCTCGTGTGACAATCAATGACTCTCTCCTTGTGCAGTCGTATATCGACACTTACTCCATGTCATATCCTGACGCAATGAAGGAAATAGAGCGTGAGGTGGCAGAGATCAAGTCAAAGCTTGCGCAGAACGGCAAGTTTGACTTCGAAGGCGTAGGCACTCTCCGCTTTGACGGTAAGGTTTACGACTTCACTCCTTGTGTTTCAGGTCTTCTCACACCATCAATCTATGGTCTTGATGCCCTTGAAATGACAAGCTTGAAGGCTATCCTTGATGCAGAGAGAAGCGACGACACCAAGGTCAATGCAATCCTCAAGCCTTCTTTCACTCCATCAGAGGAGAAGAAGAAGAGCATCTTTGCAAAGGAGAACGATGAGCCTATAGTAATCACTATCCAGCGTGCCACTGTCCGCAAGTGTGCAACAGCCGCAGCCATTCTCGCACTTGCTGCCTTGTCGGTAATCCCTATGAAGTATGCAGCCAACGCAATGCAGGATGTTCAGTTTGCTTCTGTTTTCAGCATGAAGTCCGAGACTCCAGCGCCTGCCGTTGAGAAGAAGGCACCTGTAAAGAAGATGGTTGCAAAGAAGCCTGTCGCTCAAAAGGCTCCTATGGCAGAAGATGCAAAATACACTGTTGTCCTTGCAGCAGGCATCACAATGGAAGGTGCCCAGATGTATGCAGGAGAACTGAACAAGGAAGGCGTTGCTGCCACAATCGAAGGTGAAAAATCGCCAATGGTTGTCTTCGGAACATACGCTACGAAGGAAGATGCCAAGGCTGAAATAGCAAAGCATCAGGACAATGAGAAGTTCAATATTGCCTGGATAAAGAAGATTTAACTAATGAAAAGACTGCGCTGCCCAAAATGTGACAACACGATGACTTTCGACGAGACAAAATACGCCGAAGGCCAGAAGCTTGTCTTCCAATGCCCGCAATGCAACCACCAGTTTGGCATTCGCATTGGCGTGATGAAGCAGAAGGAAGAGGCAGTCGCCCATCTGCTTGTCATCGAAAACCAGTTCCATTTCAAGCAGCTTCTCCCGCTCCGAATGGGCAGGAATATAATCGGTAAGTATTGCAAGGGCGCAAAGACTACTGTGCCTATCGAGACTTCCGATCCAAGCATCGACCATTGTCATTGCAACATTGACATCACTCGCGACAAGAACGGCGAACTCAAATTCATACTTTCCGACGGACCAAGCTACACAGGCACCTTCGTCGGAGACGTGATTCTCGGCGACAGAGAAAAGAGAATCATCGACGATGGCACCCTTTTCACGATGGGTGCCACAAGTGTTATATTGAAAGCCGTCCAACAAAACAACTAAACAACTGAATAACTAAATAACTAAATAACTAAAAATATGAAAATTTCACACATCGAGCACCTCGGTATTGCTGTTCAGAGCATTGAGGAAGCTCTCCCTTATTTCAAGGAAGTACTCGGTCTCGAGTGCTACGCAGTAGAAGAAGTTGCTGACCAGAAGGTAAAGACTGCCTTCCTTAAGTGCGGCGAAGTAAAACTTGAACTCCTCGAGCCAACATCTCCAGATTCTACTATCCAGAAGTGGCTTGACAAGGGCAACAAGGGTGTTCATCACCACGTTGCTTTCTGCGTTGAAGACGGCGTTGCTAACGCTCTCGCTGAGTGCGAAGGTAAGGAAATCCGCCTCATCGACAAGGCTCCACGCAAGGGTGCAGAAAACCTCAACATCGCATTCCTTCACCCAAAGTCAACTTGCGGTATTCTCACAGAGCTCTGCGAACACTAATTCGCAGCACTGCGAGGCTAAAGGCTAAAGGCTAAAAGCTAAAGGCTATGCCCCTGGAACTTTTGAAACATTTGAAACTATTGAAACATTTGAAAAATCAATAATATGTCACAGTTAGACAAAATCAAGGCTTTAATCGAAAAGCGCGCTGTTGCCGAACTTGGTGGTGGCGAAAAGGCTATTGAAAAGCAGCACGCACGCGGCAAATATACAGCTCGCGAGCGTATCGATATGCTCCTCGACGAGGGCAGTTTTGAAGAGTTTGATATGTTCAAGCTCCACCGTTGTACAAACTTCGGCATGGAGAAGAAGCAGACTCTCGGTGACGGTGTTGTTGTTGGTAGTGGTACTATCGACGGCCGTCTCGTTTATGTTTACGCACAGGACTTCACTGTAAACGGCGGTTCTCTCTCTGAGACTATGGCTCAGAAGATCTGCAAGGTTATGGATATGGCAATGAAGATGGGTGCTCCTTGTATCGGTATCAACGACTCAGGTGGTGCTCGTATCCAGGAAGGTATCAACGCCCTCGCTGGTTACGCAGAGATCTTCGAGCGCAACATCCTCGCTTCTGGTGTTGTTCCTCAGATTGCAGCCATCTATGGTCCTTGCGCTGGTGGTGCTGTATATTCTCCTGCCCTCACCGACTTCACCCTCATGATGGAAGGCACTTCTTACATGTTCCTTACAGGTCCTGCTGTTGTTAAGACAGTAACAGGTGAGGTTGTTGACCAGGAAAGCCTCGGTGGTGCTTCTGTTCACGCTTCTAAGTCTGGTGTTACTCACTTCACAGCAAAGACAGAGGAAGAAGGTCTCCAGATGCTCCGCACACTCGTTAGCTACATCCCATCTAACAACATGGAAGAAGCTCCACGCGTAGTATGCAACGACCCTGTTGACCGCGTTTCTGATGTTCTCAACGAGATCATGCCAGAGAACCCTAACGCAGCTTACGATATGTACAAGGTTATCGGCGAAGTTGTTGATAACGGCGAGTTCTTCGAGGTTCAGCCTAAGTTCGCTAAGAACATCATCGTTGGTTTCGCTCGTTTCAACGGTCAGTCAGTTGGTATCGTAGCTAACCAGCCATCAGCTTACGCAGGTGTACTCGACGTAAACGCTTCTCGTAAGGGTGCTCGTTTCGTTCGTTTCTGCGACGCATTCAATATTCCTATCGTAACTCTGGTTGACGTTCCCGGTTTCTTGCCTGGTACCGGTCAGGAATACAATGCTGTAATCCTTCACGGTGCTCAATTGCTTTATGCTTATGGTGAAGCGACAGTTCCAAAGATTACTATCACACTCCGCAAGAGCTATGGTGGTAGTCACATCGTTATGGGATGCAAGCAGTTGCGTTCAGATCTTAATTATGCTTGGCCTTCTGCCGAGATTGCCGTTATGGGAGCATCAGGCGCAGTTGCAGTTCTCAGTGCGAAAGAAGCAAAAGCACATGAAGATCCGAAAGCATTCCTTGCAGAGAAAGAGGAAGAGTACAGTGAATTGTTTGCAAATCCTTATCAAGCAGCCAAATATGGTTATATTGACGATGTTATCGAGCCGCGCAACACTCGTTTCCGTATCTGTCGCGGTTTAGCACAGTTGGCTACGAAACGTCAGAGTTTGCCTGCTAAGAAGCACGGATGTATGCCTATGTAATATGGTAAATTGTTTCAAGATGGTTTGCAAAGACTGCATGGAACAATGTTATACTTAATCCATAAACAAAAAAGAATATGGCAAAAACAGATAAAAACGTATATGCCGCTATTGCTCTTGCCCTGCATGAGTTTAAAGGTAATAACGTGCATGACAAGGAATCAGGTATCATCACGATAAAACCACGTTGCACACAGTGGAACGGATATACAATGATGATGACAAAACATCCATAAATATCAGATTATGAAAGAATATAAATATACTATTGACGGTAAAAAATATGAAGTCACTATTGGTGACATCGTAGAAAATATTGCTAATGTCACAGTGAACGGAGAAGATTTCAAGATTGAAATGGAACCGGAAGCAGAACCTGAGAAGAAAAAGGTTGTGGTTAAACCCACTGAGGCTAAGTCTTCGCAGAGTGATGATGCACCTGTGGCAAGTAATGTCAACACAGCCAATGCGCTGAAAGCTCCGCTTCCGGGAGTTATCACGGAAATAAAAGTCAACGTTGGTGACGAGGTTAAGCAAGGTGATGTATTGGTTGTTCTTGAAGCTATGAAGATGGCAAACAATCTTGAAGCAGAGAAAGATGGTAAAGTTACGGCAATCCTTGTTAAGACAGGCGAGAGCGTAATGGAAGATTCTCCACTTGTTGTTATTGAGTAATATCAACACATATACAAACAAAAAAGGCTGCCTTAAAGCAGCCTTTTTTGTTTGTATATGCATAAGATATAATTGTTATTATATTTTTATTCCCGATAAAATAATTTGTTGTTTTATCCTCAAATATGAACTTATTATTTGTTTGCGTATTATTGCGGAAATAAAAAAGTTATTGTTTTACATCCTAAAAGTTATCCTATTATAATGTAAGACAATAACTTTTGAAAACTAAAAGGATAGCTTTTGAATTTTATATTTTAATATATTGATATCCTGTTTGTTATATATCGTCTATAAAAAGAATGCGGCATGCCTATTACGGAACGTAGCATGTCGCACTTATAAAGTAATTATAATCTATTTACAGAGAATAATTTGTTATTTCTATTCTTATAAAAAAAGAAGTTATTTTTGTTATTCAGATGTTATAATCAATAAATACTATTTATGAATAGTAATTCCAATGAATATTTTTTATATTTATTTGTTATTTCACAAGTTTATTTTGATTGTCTGGGAATACTACTGACGGTTTGAAGGTCTTTGCTTCTTCAAAGTCCATTAGTGCATAGGATATTATTATTATGGTATCTCCTACTTGCACTTTTCTTGCAGCAGCTCCGTTAAGACATATACATCCGCTGCCTCTTTCACCTTTTATTATATATGTTTCGAAGCGTTCTCCGTTGTTGTTATCCACGATTTGCACTTTCTCTCCGGCAATCATGTTGGCTGCATCCAATAAATCTTCGTCTATTGTTATACTGCCCATATAGTTTAGGTTTGCTTCCGTAACCTTAACGCAGTGTAATTTGCTTTTTAAAACTTCTATCTGCATCATTCTGAAAATGAACTATTCTTTATATTTAATGTGATCGATAAGGCGGATTGGTGTATCTCCGCAATAAACAGTTATACATCCAACAATATATTTGCTGTCGTCCCATGATTTTACGTTTTGCAAGGTATTGCCGTCAACAATTTCAAAATATTCCACCTCTAAACCTTCAACCGAATTTATGTTTCTTACAACTTCATCATGTGTTTCGGCAACGGTGTGTTTCTTTGCGAACCCAATACTTTCTTTAAGTGCTTTGTAAATGTTCGGAGAAATGGCGCGTTCTTTCGCAGAAAGCAGCATGTTTCGGCTGCTCTTTGCCAATCCGTCTTCATCGCGAACAATGTCGCATTCACGTATGTTTATATTCAAATTAAGATATTTCACGAGCTGTTTAATGACGGCAATCTGCTGCCAATCCTTCTCTCCGAAATATGCATTTGTTGGTTTTACAATGTAGAATAGACGACTGACTATCTGACATACCCCGTTGAAATGTCCCGGACGAAGTGCCCCCTCCATAACCGTTGATACCGGAGGAAATTCAAAATGTCGATTATCAGGAACAGGATAAATCTCCTCAACAGAAGGAGAGAACACGTAATCAGCTCCAATTCGTTCAATAAGTTTGCAATCAGCATCCAAATTACGAGGGTATCTTTCCAAGTCGCTTTTGTCGTTGAATTGTGTAGGATTAAGGAAAACAGAAATAACTGTAATATCATTTTCCTTTACGCTCTTGTCAATCAGAGATGCATGTCCTTCGTGCAGAGCACCCATTGTCGGAACTAATCCGATGCTTTTTCCTTCTTTACGAGCAAGGAAAAGCTCGTTTTGAAGTGCTGCAATCCTGTCAAATACTTTCATTGTTATAAAATATAACGTTCATACGTCTTTATTCTAATAGAGTGCAAAATAACTACTTTTTTCTTAAATAAGAAAGAATATTTTCAAAAATATACCAATAATCCTACCCATTTATCTAAAATAGGCAAAAAAGTAGAAGAAAAACATTTTTTTTTTGTAACTTTGCAGAGAACATTTTGTGTATAAAATATTTGCATTTCTTTTTTGATTTGCATAATCTGATATACAGAATAACATAAACAATTAATTATGGCAAAGAAAATATTGTTCATTAATCAGGAGATAGCACCTTACATCCCGGATAGCGACATGTCTGTAATGGGAAAGAAAGTGCCGCAAGTGATGCAGGAAAACGGATTCGAAATCCGTACTTTTATGCCTAAATGGGGGACTATCAATGAGCGTAGAGGTCAGTTGCACGAAGTTATTCGTCTCTCTGGAATGAACCTTATTATTGATGATACGGATCATCCTCTTATAATAAAGGTGGCATCTATCCCTACATCAAGAATACAAGTATATTTCATCGACAATGATGACTATTTTCAGAAACGCCAAATGGCAGAAGATGAAAAGGGAGAAGAGTATGCTGACAATGGCGAACGTGCGATATTCTTTGCTCGCGGTGTGTTGGAAACCGTTAAGAAACTGCGTTGGACACCGGATGTAATCGTATGTCAAGGTTGGATGGGAGCAGTTGTCCCTATATACATTAAAACAGCCTATAAAGAAGAACCTTCATTTGCAAATGCAAAGGTAGTGACATCTTTATTTCATAATCAACTTCGCACTAATCTTGGTAAGAACTTTAAGAAATGTATAGAGTTCCGTGATGCAAAAGCTGATATTTTGGAGAAATACGGTGATGACTTCGATTTCATAGAACTTGGAAAATTAGCGATTGATTATTCTGATGGAATTATAGAGGCTTCTTCGGATGTTAATGAAACACTCCTGAAATATGCTGCCGACAATAATAAACCAATACTAAGGAAACCTTCTGAGGATAAATTTGTAGAAGAATACAGTCGCTTTTTGAATGATATTTGTCCGGATGAATAATCCTTTAATGTAAATTATTGATTTACAAAAATGAACAAGAAAATATTATTAGCAATTATAACAGCATTAATTGCATTCACTTCATGTGATGATAATACCGATACTATCGGCACATCGCTTACAGACAATATTGATAACTTGAATATCATAGCAGATACATTTGATGTCACGACAACTTCTATCGTAGTTGATTCGGTATTGTCACGCAGCAACATGGGATATATAGGCAAAATAAAAGATCCCGAAACGGGAACATATACTTCAAGTGATTTCATGGTGCAGTTTCATGTATTGGAGAATTACAGTTTTCCTGATATAGAGAAAATACGCAGTTTGAAAGATGGAAAAGTCGTTGCAGACTCATGTGAGTTGAGGCTTTATTATACGGGATATTATGGCGATTCGTTAGCCACCATGAAACTTACAGCTTATGACATGTCAAAACCCATGAAAGAAAATGTGGGATATTATACAAGTTTTGACCCTGTTAAAGAAGGGTATGTAAGAACTGATGGTATAAAGGAACATCTTTCATATACTCTTTTAGATTTGAGTAAAAGTTCTAAGGAACGCAATGATGACGATTTTGTAAACAACATAAAGATTCCTCTTAATTCGGAATATAAAGATTCTGAGGGTAATATTTATGATAATTATGGGACTTATATATTGAGAAAATATTATTCAAATCCATCTTATTTCAGTAATTCTTATAATTTTATACACAATGTATGTCCCGGTTTCTTCTTAAAGTCCAGCTATGGTGTCGGTAATATGGCATACGTATATATGACCCAACTCAACGTATATTATAGATATGAGAATAAAGATTCTGTTTATAATAAGGTTGCTGTATTCTCCGGAACAGAAGAAGTCTTGCAGACAAACCACATGGTTAATGATAAAGAAGCTATAAAAAGACTTGCTTCTGACAATTCGTGCACTTATCTTAAAACACCTTCCGGGATATTTACGGAAATGACACTTCCGATTGAAGATATAATGAAAGGGCATAAGAATGATACTTTAAATACGGCAAAAATAACACTGCAAAGAATAAACAACACCGTATCGGATAAGTATGCTTTGGACATTCCCAAAACTTTATTGATGATACCTCGTGACAGTATATATTCGTTTTTCAAGAAAGGAGATATTCCTGATAATAAAAAGTCTTATATCGCAACATATTCGAGAAGTGCGAACGCATACACATTTGATAATATCTCTAATCTGATAACTACCATAAATAAAGCAAAAGAATCTGGTGGGGCAGACTTTATTTCCAAACATCCTGATTGGAACAAAGTTGTTATAATACCTGTTAACGTCACAGATAATTCAGGAACAATAAATAAGGTGTTTCACAATATGTCGCTCACAAGCACAAAACTTGTCGGCGGTGTGAATAATAAGATAAAAATAAGTGTCATATACAGCAAATTCGACTGATAATAATGGCAGATAATTATCTTGAAAGACATTCGGAAGAATATGAAATAAGTAAAGCGGAATGGCTTAAAAAGAAGAAACGTTTTCCGTATTCTGTGAATTCTGTAAA
>CALGRN010000248.1 GCA_937880835.1 uncultured Prevotella sp.
GGGACTTTTGGCTTCCGCAAGGAAAACCAAAAGTCCCGATTTCGATAATCATCAGCCGGCAGACTATATGAGTTCGAGGTGTAAAAGCTCGCGCAATTTCTCGACAGCACTGTTCTCTTTTCTCATCTCATCAAATCTTTCACGCTTTGAAAGCGTCCTTTTTATCTCATCTCCTTCCGACAGACGCACGTTGATTTTTATGTTTCCGTTGTTCAGATATTTTGCAAGAGTGACGATAATGCGCTGCTTTATCTCGTTTATCTGATTTAAAATGACATTGTTGTCCACCACTATCTCTATGTCGGGATGCTTCGTTATCCTTAGAGTGACATTCTTCATACGCTCCGAAATGCCTTTCATTTCTTTCGGCATACGCATACACATCGCCAACCATTGGCTCTCCAAGTCGTACTGCGAGAACATTGCGTTGGCATTCTTGTCTATGTCTTCAACCGCTTCAACGGTTTTCTCATTTTTTTGTTTATCTTTTTCGAGCTTGCTGAACGACAATCCTATGTCTGAAAGTTTCAGCTTTTTAGCCTGTTTCGCAGTTGCATTTGCAGGCGTGTCGGCATTGTTCTCATTGTCAGAAGGCACAGATTGTTCGCTCCGATGCTGCCCTGCCTTCGCGTGATGCAATATCGGTTTCTCTTCACCGACTACCTGATTTGCCGGTTTTGGTTGAGAAGTGAACAGGTTTTTGAACAGGGATTTCAATCTCTTAGGGCTGCGCCCCGCGCCGGCATTGTCATCATCCGGCTGCGTTATCTGTGCCACTTCGATGAGAGTAAGCTCTACAAGCAGACGCTTGTTGCTGCTCTGACGATAGTTGACATCGCAACGGTTCATTATCGCAAGGGCTTTGTAGAGAAACTGAACGGGGCATTTCTGCGCCTGTGCATGGAAACGCTTGCGCTGCTGTTCGCTCGCTTCGATGAGCGGCAACGTCTGTTCGTCTTTCGCCATAAGCACATTGCGAACGTGGCTCGCAAGCCCGTTTATCATGTTTCCGCCGTCAAATCCTTTTATTATTATGTCGTTAAGAAGAACCATTATGTCGCTTACCTTGTTTTCAAGAGCAAGGTCTATTATTCTGAAATAATTGTCGCTGTCGAGCACATTCAAGTCTTCGATTACTTTCTTATATGTTACGTCGCCCTGACAATAGCTTACTGCTTGGTCGAAAATAGAGAGAGCGTCTCGCATTCCGCCGTCTGCTTTCTCGGCAATCAAGCTCAACGACTCTTCATCTACTGTGATACCTTCTTTCTCTGCAACCATTTTCAGGTGGCTGATTATGCCTGCCACCGTCATTCTTTCAAAGTCGTAGATCTGGCAACGTGATATTATCGTTGGTAAAATCTTATGCTTCTCGGTAGTGGCAAGAATAAAGATGACATGCGCAGGAGGTTCTTCAAGAGTTTTAAGGAATGCGTTGAATGCCTGAGTTGACAGCATGTGAACCTCGTCGATGATAAAAACTTTATACTTCCCGACTTGCGGCGGTATCCTCGTTTGCTCCATCAGAGACTTTATGTTCTCAACCGAGTTGTTGCTTGCAGCATCAAGTTCAAAGATGTTATAAGAACGTTGCTCGTTGAAAGCCTTGCAACTTTCGCACTCGTTGCATGCCTCTCCTTCGGCAGTAGGATGCTCGCAGTTTATCGCTTTTGCAAAAATACGGGCGCAAGTTGTCTTCCCCACACCTCTCGGACCGCAGAAAAGATATGCGTGAGCAAGCTTTCCAGTGCTCACGGCGTTCTTCAATGTGGTTGTAAGAGCAGCCTGCCCGACGACGGAATCGAACGTCATCGGACGATATTTGCGTGCCGAAACAATATAATCTTTCATATTTATAATTTTCTATGTGTTCGCAAAGATAATAAAAAAAGAATGAAACGAACCGGTTTTGTCACTTGGATTTTAAGACAAAAGCGACATCCATTCAATGCCTTTTCTAAGGCAACAGCTCGTTAAGAATATTATCAACCTCTTGTCGTAAATCGCTCTCAAAGGGCGTATAAGGTATTCCGTACTTGCGTAAAGCATCCTCAAATCGTTTGTAATAACAGTTCTTGAACACTATTAAATTTAATTTTTCATATATTTTTTACAGTATCCAGCTTTGTTCCTTTATTCTATTTAATATATCATCACATTATTTCCTGCAAAATTAGCATTTCTATTTGACTTCTCAAAGAGAATAGGCAGTTTTCGACAATTTACAAAACATAAATTCAGACAATAATATCGGCGTATGATATGTTGCGATTTTGTTTTTCGGTTGCTTTGCCCGGATATTATATCCGCATAATTATCGTTTGCCGTTTCTGCCATGTGCTAATACTGTTTAAATTTAATGTATTTTTAATCAGTTTTATACTAAAATAGTTGCGTGTTATCTATATTATTGTTACATTTGCGCAGAAATATTATGAAGAAATTAAAAACATATTGTATGAAAAATTTAGATTGGGCAAATTTGTCTTTCGGTTATATGCCGACAGACTACAACGTACGATGCTATTATCGTGACGGCAAATGGGGAGAGATAGAAGTTAGTTCGGAAGAAACAATCAATCTGTCTATCGCTGCAACTTGTTTGCACTACGGACAAGAAGCGTTTGAAGGACTGAAAGCATATAGAGGAAAAGACGGAAAGGTAAGACTTTTCCGCGTAGAAGAGAATGCTGCACGTCTGCAAAACACTTCAAGAGGTATCATGATGCCCGAAGTTCCGACAGAACTGTTTGCCGAAATGGCTAAGAAAGTTGTACTGCTGAATCAGGATTTCATTCCTCCCTACGAGGGCGGAGCAACTCTTTATCTGCGCCCGTTGCTTATCGGTACATCTGCACAGGTGGGTGTTAAGCCGGCAAAAGAGTATGTATTCTTGATTTTCGCAACTCCGGTAGGACCGTATTTCAAAGGCGGTTTCTCTACCAATCCTTATCTGATTGTGCGCGATTACGACCGTGCTGCACCGCTTGGAACAGGTGTTTTCAAGGTAGGAGGAAACTATGCGGCGTCTTTGAGAGCTAATCATCTGGCTCATGAGAAAGGATATGCATGCGAGTTTTATCTTGATGCAAAGGAGAAAAAATATATGGATGAATGCGGTGCTGCCAACTTCTTCGGTATAAAAAACAACACTTATATCACTCCCAAGTCAAGTTCTATACTTCCAAGTATCACAAACAAGAGTCTGATGCAGCTTGCAGAAGACTTGGGATTGAAAGTAGAACGTCGCCCGATACCGGAAGAAGAGCTTGAAACATTTGAGGAAGCAGGTGCTTGCGGTACTGCTGCTGTGATAAGTCCGATATCATATATAGACGACTTGGACAACGGAAAGCATTATGTTTTCAGCAAAGACGGCAAACCAGGTCCTATATCTACCAAACTGTATAATAAACTGCGCGCTATCCAATATGGCGATGAGCCGGATACACACAACTGGACAACTGTTGTGATAGAATAATAAAGAGACAGCCATTAGGTTGTAAAAGAATAAAAGAAACGACGTCCCCGACTTCTTGGAAATAAGTTGTGGGACGTCGTTTCTTTTATAATACAAACACTGCATAATCGTTTTAAAAAGTATGTCTTGCAATATATTTCATGCTGTTACATCAATCTGATAATGTATGTTGAAATGATGTCGGAAATGAATGTATATCGTTCAAAATGATGTCCGCAACGCTTTTATTATTCGTACTTTGCAAAGAGCATTTCAAAAGCTATCCTTTTGGCTTGCAAAACAATAGCTTTTGAAAGCTGAAAGTTATCCTTTTAATGTGCAAAACAATAACTTTCATATTGCAATAACGATATACATACAAATAGGAAGTGCAAATCATACTTACATTATTATGAATTATTCAACCATTCTTACTATATGACAACTCTTTTAATCTTTACAACAAACAAGCTAACCAATAATGACTTTTCGAGACAAAGCAAACTTTTTACTTTTCAAAAATAAAATTATTTCCGTCTTTATATGATTTCCATTAATATCCTCATAATAAGTTGTTTTCCTGCAAAATATTTATATTGGCTACCAATCGATTAAAAATTTTCCAACAAAAAATTTGGCAGTTTCCTCAAAAAACAATACCTTTGCAGCCGAAAACTTTTCCCAATAAGGAAAATCAGGACTTGTAGCTCAGTTGGTTAGAGCAACAGACTCATAATCTGGAGGTCACAGGTTCAAGCCCTGTCTGGTCCACATAAATAAAAAAGGAGTTGCAATAGAGCAACTCCTTTTTTATTTATGCATGCATGAATTAGGCATAATGGACATTTGACAGGCTGAAATCTTTCAAATGTCCATTATGCCGTAATTGATTGTAGGTACATGAACAGAACGCATCCGCTTTCAAAACAATATGCGTGTGAGGTTATTGCTTTCGGACAAGCGTGAAGTATGAATCTCAAACTGATGTTATTTATCCGAGAATTTATATTCCACAAAGGCTTCCATTGCTTCGTAACATGCCAGACCGAGATCATCATACAGCTTTGCCGTATCACGGTTTCTGTCTTCGGCGCGCTGCCAGAACAGACGCTCATCGTTGCCAATAAACGGTGCGCTTTCCATCTGACTCTGATGTTTCAGTATTGAATATCTCTTGGCTCGAAGTTCCTCCGGACTCATTGGAACGCACATCTCGATGTTTTCTATCTCCCATTCTGCCCAAGCACCGCGATACATCCACACGCGACAGTCATTCAACCACTCTTCGTTTTCTTCCTTTACGATATCTATCGCGGCAAGAACGGCATCGGTACATTTACGATGCGTTCCGTGAGGATCAGCCAAGTCGCCTGCCACATATATCTGATGAGGCTTTACTTTGCGCAACAACTCCACTACGATTTCGATGTCCTTTTCCGTCATGGGAAGCTTTTCTATCTTTCCGCTCTCATAAAACGGCATGTCGAGAAAGTGAACTTGGCTCATGGGAATATTGTTGTAAGTGCAGGCAGTACGTGCTTCGCCGCGCCTTATCAATCCTTTTATGGTCAGAATGTCACGAGTATCGGCATCGCCTTCTTTCTTTACAGAGAAGAAATCTTTTATTTCTTTGTACTTTCTCTTTATAGTCTCGTCCTTATCATTGTCGAACAGCTGGTTAAAACCATTTATGAAGTGCATGAAGCGCGACACTTCTTCATCGCATACGGCAATGTTTCCGGATGTCTGATAAGCCACATGCACATCATGTCCCTGCTGAACGAGCCGCCTAATCGTACCTCCCATTGATATGACATCATCATCGGGATGTGGTGAAAACACTATAACACGCTTCGGATAGGGCTGCGCACGCTCCGGACGATATGTATCGTCGGCGTTCGGTTTGCCTCCGGGCCACCCCGTAATGGTATGCTGTAAATCATTGAAAATTTTTATATTGGCATTATAAGCCGACCCATACAGAGCGAGAAGTTCGCTCAATCCGTTCTCGTTATAGTCTTTGTTGGTGAGTTTCAATATCGGTTTTCCTGTCAACTGGCATAGCCAGACCAAAGCAGAACGCACAAGTTTGTTTGTCCACTCGCATGAAGTAACGAGCCATGGATGCACAATTCGCGTCAGTTTTCCTGCTGCTGCGAGGTCTATAACCACGTGCACATCGTTGTGGGTTTGCAGGAACGATGCCGGAATTGCATCAGACATAGCCCCTTCCACCGTTCGTTGTATTATCTCGGCTTTCTCCTCTCCCCATGCGGTAAGAAAGATCTTGCGTGCTCCGAGTATAGTAGATATCCCCATTGTTATAGAGCATGGGGGCACTTGTTCCTGTGTTCCGAAGCTCATGGTCATCTCCTCTCGCGACGTGGCATCTATAAGAATGATGCGAGAAGTGGATGAAAGTCCGCTGCCGGGTTCGTTAGTTGCTATGTTTCCTATTCTTCCGATGCCGAGCAACATTATGTCTATACCGCCGTAAGTCTGTATCCGTTGCTCGTAAAGACGGCAATGTTCCTGCACTGCTTCTTGTGGTATTGTACCGTCGGGAGAGAATATGTTTTGCGGATTTATGTCGATATGGTCGAGGAAACGCGATTTAAGCTGATTGATACTGCGGTTCTGCGATGCTGCCGTAAGAGGAAAATACTCGTAAGCATTGAACACTATCACGTTGTGGAAACTCAATTCACGGCTCTCATATAGTTTTATCAGTTCCGCATAAACAGGCGTAAGAGAATTTCCCGTGCCCAAACCAAGCACGCAGAACTTCCCTTCGCGTTGTTTGTATTTTATATCTTTGGCTATTGCGTTGGCAATACTTACAACGGCATCTTCCACTTTCGGGAAGATGTCGGTATGTATTTTCTCGCATCGTGTTATTTCTGAACGCTCTACGGCGTTACGCGGATGGTAGTACTCTTTCGGTATTTTGTTCAACACGATTTGCGAACTAAGGTTCAGTTTCATATCACATTGTTTTTCTCAATGTCTTTAAAATATCTGTAAGTACCAACTTTAAGTTCATCAGTAGCAGCCTCGTCGCAGACTATTATGCCGTGTTCGTGCATCTGCAACGCGCTGATTGTCCATATATGATTTACCGAACCTTCCACTGCTGCCTGCAAAGCGCGGGCTTTATGATGACCGTTGACGAGTATCATAACTTCCCTTGCATCCATTACTGTGCCTACACCTACTGTCAAGGCGTGTGTCGGAACTTTGCTCACATCATTGTCGAAGAAGCGCGAGTTGGCTATTATTGTGTCGCTCGTAAGAGTTTTCACGCGTGTTCTCGACCTCAACGAGCTTCCCGGTTCGTTGAAAGCAATGTGTCCGTCAGGACCTATTCCGCCGATGAACAAATCTATTCCGCCTGCATCGGCTATCATCTGTTCGTAATGAGCACATTCTTCTTGCAGGTCGGATGCATTTCCGTTCAGTATATGAATGTTCTCTTTGGGACAATCTATATGGTCGAAAAGATTGCGAGCCATGAAAGAATGGTAGCTCTCGGGGTGGCTTTCCGGCAGGTTTACATATTCATCCATGTTGAAAGTGAGCACGTTCTTGAACGACACTTTGCCTTCCTTGTATGCCTTTACAAGTTCTGCATACATTCCTTCGGGTGAAGAACCGGTCGGAAGTCCAAGCACGAAAGGACGTTCTGCGGTAGGTCTGAATTCGTTTATTTTCGTTATCACGTGGCATGCAGCCCACTTTGACATCTTCTGATAATCACTTTCAATAATCAATCTCATAATTTCTTCTTTTTAAAAACAGTATTCTTTGATTGCAAAATTACTAATTTATATCAGTAACAATATCAAACGGCAGTGATAAAAAATAGTTTTTTAACAATAAAGAAACTCTGTTGACATCGTTTTATATATCCATTCTTTGTATTTCTCCATAGCCTGCAAGATGAGAAAAACAGTCTTCTTTCGGAAACAAGCCTCCATATACGCCTGCGCATATAAGCACACCGCCGTGAGCAAAGATTGCAACGCGTTCGTAAGGTTGTTTTTTCAGTTCGTCCAAAAAGGCTGCCACACGGTCGTAGAGAATAGGAAAACTCTCGCCGTTTGTTGCTGCAAGATTCATGTAATCATTATACCACAGCTTTATTGCCGGGTCTTTTGCCTCTATCTCGTCGTAAAATCTCATCTCCCAATCGCCCATGTTCATCTCTTTAAGTCTGTCGTCAACCTTCGGTTCGGGGTATCCGCAGAATGCAGCGAGCTTTCTTGCGCGTGTCAGAGGCGATGAGAATACGGCATCGAAGGGTTTCAGCGGCGTGAGGTTTTTCAACGTCTGAGCTGCCTCTTCCTCGAAAGTGTCTGCCAGAGGTACATCAGTCCAACCGTAGCAGATGCCCTTTTCTACTCCCACACGGGTGTGTCTTATCATTATAACTTCCATATTTGTTTTGTTGTTTTTATTTTTTCATTATTATGTTTTATTGCTCACGATGCCATGATGCGCGGGTATTTCAGCGCATTTTCAACATTTCTTCCTACATAAATGCAAGGTGTTGAATATCAGCGCATTGTAAACGGCGTTTCAAAAGCATTACTTTTGCATCATGAAAGCTATTGTTTTGCATTGTAAAAGGATAACTTTTGAAGTGCAAAACAATAGCTTTTGAAATTTGATATTTATAATACCATCTGCCTGTTTTTCATTTCAAGCATTATTTTATCTCAACATTGCAGCCGTAGAAAGATAGAAACTCAGCTCTACGAGCAGGAATATCGCTCCGCAGCAGTCGCCCGTATATCCTCGCAGGCGGCGCAGTATGAACAGATAAAGGAAATACATCACAAGGCACGGAACAAAGATTATAAGCTCCCAACGAAGACCGTATGCAACGAAATAGAAATACGGTATCATCGGCAACATACCCTGAACGGCAAGGCTTATGCCTGCTTTTATGTCGAATCTCCTATACACCGTGTGCGCCTTCGATGTCTCTTCGTCTCTCGCATAAGGCATCATCAGGATGATTTGTCCTGCAATCATCTTGCTGAAAGGGTCGGCGGCGATTATCGTCAACATGGCATAGAACGGCTTCATCGACAACAATGAGGCAAAAAGAAGCATCTCATATACTATCAGCCCCAGCACTCCGTAAGTGCCGATACGCGAATCTTTCATTATGTCAAGTATGCGTTGGCGGTTGTTTCCTCCGCCTCCGAAACCGTCAAAGAAATCGGCAAGCCCGTCCTCATGCAACGCTCCGGTAATGAGAAGTCTTACCGTTATTGCCAATATAAGTGCTATATAATAAGGTAGGAACATTGTTCCTATGTATATAGTCAATGCCATTGCGCCGCTCGTAAGCCAGCCCGTGAGAGGCCAATGCTCCACGACGGTCTTGTAGCAGTGCTGCGGTGGCTCGTGAATACGCCAGAAAGGAAGGCGCGTGAAAAATATCAGAGCCGCCCAGACGTTATCGTACCATTTAGAAGTATTTAGTGATATTCGCATTCTTAAAATTGTTCATTTCGTTTATCATACGCACTGCACTGTCTATGATAGGATAGGAACAGAGTGCACCTGTGCCTTCTCCGAGCCTTAAACCGAGATTAAGCAACGGCTTGGCATTCATTATATCAAGCATCCGCCTGTGTCCTCCTTCGTCGCCGCAATGACCGAACACGGCATAATCGAGCACGTCGGGATAAAGTCTTGACGCTGCAAGCATGCACGCACTCATTATGAAACCGTCCACCATTATTATAATGTGTCGCTCCGCAGCACGCAACATTGCACCTATCGCACCTATCATTTCAAAACCTCCGAAATATCTTATGGCATATTCAGGCGTATGTTCCGAACCGTGAGAGTTGTAGTTATTTAATGCCTTAGAAAGAATATCACGCTTATGCTCAACGCCTCTGTCGCTCAATCCTGAACCTGTTCCGATGCAATCTGCAATCGGAATGTTGCCGAAAATGCTCATCCACAAGCTCGAAGGAGACGTATTGGCAATGCCCATTTCGCCTATACATATTATATTACATCCCTTTTCGGCGCATTCATCCACAAGAGACGCACCCACGTTTATTGCCTTATCATATTCATCAACAGTCATTGCAGGTTCGTAAAGGAAGTTTTCCGTGCCCCTTTTTATCTTCTTATCCGCAATACGACCGTCATAGTAGTCGGACAAATCGTAGTCAACGCCAATATCTACCAAATGCAAACGGAAACCATGTTGACGGCAGAACATGTTTACTCCGCCTCCTCCTTTGGTGAAGTTTATCATCTGTTGCCACGTAACTTCACGCGGAGAAACACTCACGCCTTCTCTTTCTATGCCGTGATCGCCACCCAACAGCAGATGACAAGGATTACTAAGCGACGGTGTTTCTGTCTGTTGAATGAGACAAATCTGCAATGCAAGCTCCTCCAATCTTCCGAGTGAGCCTTTCGGTTTGTTCAGGTTGTCTATCTTTTCCTGTATTTTTTCTTTTATGTTTTGGTCAGGTTTTCTTATGTCGAATGTTCTCATATATTTTTATATTATTGTTTTTCTCCTTTGATAACAACCGGTATTCCCGATACCATAAGCACAACTTCGTCGGCTTTTTGCGCTACATACTGGTTCATCCAACCTTCAAGATCGGTGAAACGGCGTTGTATTACGTTGTCACTTACACCTCCGCTGCCAATCTCATTGGTAACAAAGATGAACGTCGCTTCTTGATTTGTAAACTTGTCGAACTCTTCCTTAATCTCTCTCAAAGCGTTTTCGACCGACGGCTGTTCCCATTCATTCGAATGTCTGTCGTAGAAATAATTGGTACACCAAAGGGTAATGCAGTCTATTACGGCAACTTTGCCCTTGATGTCATGCTTTCCGAGATACTTTTCTTCTTCTATATTGGTCCAGTTTTTTCCTCTTCTCTCCTGATGTTTTATCACCCTTTGCCTGAATTCATCATCCCAAATATGGGCTGTGGCGATGTAAACGGGATTGTCAGACAGACTCAACGCCAACCTCTCGGCATACATGCTTTTGCCCGAACGTTGTCCTCCTGTTATCATTATTATCTTTTTCATTTCCGTAGAAATATGACTTTTTCCTTTTTATATAAACGTGAATACGGTTTCTTTTCTTGCAAAATTACATCAAAAAAGCCAATATAAGAGTGATTATCATCAATAAAAGTCACTTTTATGTTATAAAAAGGCTTTTTCTATTGGTTTTATTTGGATGTTAAAATTATTTTTTATTACTTTGCACTCAAAATAAAGACGTTAAATAATTATTAGTAATTTTTAAATAAAGAGAGACATGAAAAAAATGGTTTTATTGTTCGCTGCCGCAGCAATGGCAGTATCTGTTTCTGCTCAGACAGTAACAGAAAGCAAAACTTTTGACAATTTCTACATCGGAATCAACGGTGGTGTTGCAGCTAAGACAACCACACCTGTTGGCGGTTGGTTGAACAAACTCGATCCAAATGCCGGTCTTAGACTCGGTCGTTGGTTCACACCGGTATTCGGTATGGCAGTAGAAAGCAACGCTTATTTCTCAAATAAGCCTTGGAAGTCAACAGGTACAGCAGTACGTTATTTGAATACTTCTTTGATTGGTACAGTGAACCTGACAAACTGGTTTGCAGGTTACAAAGGCGAACCGCGTGCATTCGAGCTTATAGCAGTTTACGGTTTGGGATGGGGTCATGTGTTCGGTAACACTGACGAATATCACAAAGGCATCACTTCTTCAACTTCTCTTGAAAATGAGACTGGTATCAATCACGACCAGTTGACTTCAAAGGTTGGTGTTGATTTGGCTTTCAACTTCGGTTCAGACAAAGCTTGGCAGTTCTACGTAGAGCCTGCAATAATATATTCACTCAACGGTAAAGGATACAGTGGTGTAGAATATAACTTGAAGAACTCTTTTGTTCAGTTGAACGCTGGTGTTGTTTATAAGTTCAAGAACTCTAACGGTTCTCACAACTTTACTATTGCACAACTTCGCGATCAAGCTGAAATCGATCAGTTGAATGCACAGATCAACGACTTGCGTAATAGCCTTAACGGTAAAGATTCTGAAATTGCTGCAAAGAATAGACAGATTTCTGACTTGCAAAGAGCACTTGACGAATGCAATGCTAAACCTAAATATAAGAAACCGGTTACTGCTACAAACCTTCAGCCGACAGTTCTCTTCCGTCAGGGCAAGAGCGTTGTTGACCGTTCACAGCAACCTAACGTAGAGTTGATAGCACAGTATATGAAGAATCATCCTGAGGCTAAGGTTGAAATAAAGGGATATGCTTCACCAGAAGGTTCTAAGGAGTTGAATCAGAAATTGTCTGAAAAACGTGCAGAAGCTGTTAAGAACATGCTCGTTAAGACATATAAGATTTCTGCCGACCGCCTTTCTACTATGGGTATGGGAGCAACAGACAAGCTCTTCGAGCAGGTTGAATTCAACCGCGTTGCTACATTCAACGATAATTCAAAAGCTGAATAATCTGAAATATTATTTATAACGAAAAATCCCCGAAGCTGCAATGCTTCGGGGATTTTTTGTATAATATAGTATGTATATTAACGTGAGTTGGATGAATTATAATTCTTTCTATAATTTGATGAATATCGCGTATTGTTTTATAGTACGGTTTGTATGACAAAACGTTTTTAGTAGTTCTGAAAAGTAATAAAACAGCGTCTTTTTCACCCAATGAGCAAAATATAAAGGGCGTTGTTTCTGTCTTTGAAACGTTTTTAGCAGCCATACCGATACGAAATATTATTGTTTTACATTTATCGGACAGACACCGGATCTGTCCCTACATGCTGATTGTGATGTGTATAATTATATCC
>CALGRN010000249.1 GCA_937880835.1 uncultured Prevotella sp.
CGGCAGGTTCGGCTCTGATGACTGCAAAAGGTTATACCGATAAGCAGATAAAAGCATTTCTGCAACCCATTGTTCTTGATACGCATCTGATAAACAACCCTACTGCCGATTACAACGTATATCTGAGCACTGTAATGGTTCCGGGCGTGCTCATGTTGTTTATCTTCCTGATAACAGCATATTCCATTGGTACGGAATTGAAATTCAAACGTTCTAAGGAATGGCTTGCAATGGCAAACAACAAGATAGGAATTGCTCTGATAGGGAAACTTCTTCCGCAGTTTCTTGTGTTCCTTTCAATCATGTATGGTTTTGAATTCTACATATTTTATGTGCTTGAATTTCCGCATCCGGGAGGTATCGGGATGATACTTCTTTTAGGATTGCTCAGTGTTTTGGCTTGCGAAGGATTCGGACTTTTTGCTTTCGGGCTTATGCCTTCATTACGAATGTCAATGAGTATCTGCTCTCTCTGGGCTATGGTGAGCTTCTCCGTAAGCGGAGCAACATATCCAGTCTTCGCGATGGACACAATGATTGGAGCGATAGCACAACTCTTTCCGTTAAGACATTACTACATGATTTACCAAATAAACGTGTTCAACGGATATCCTTTAACCGACTCTTGGTTCAATATTCTTGCTCTTTTCATGTTCGCATTGCTGCCTCTGTTCACCATTAAGAACATCAAGCGCGCCATGCTCACATATACATATATACCATAATACCTATGCCGATGGAAAACGAAGGACTTTTAAGCAGAATAAAGGAAGGCATAAAAGACATGTGCTATATATACGTGAAAGAGATGCGTTCCACTGTCACCGACGAAGGAGTGCTTATTTTCTTCATCCTTGTTCCGCTGCTTTACCCTCTTCTTTACTCTTGGATATACAACAACGAGGTAGTGCGCGAAGTGCCGGTAGCAGTAGTCGATATGTCTCACAGTCATCAGAGTCGCAAGTTCATACGTTTATTGGATGCTTCTCCCGATACGAAGGTAGCATATCATTGCAACAGTTTGAACGAGGCAAAGACGCTTATCGGCAAACAAGTTGTTCGAGGAGTGATATATTTTCCCAATGATTTTTCTCTTAAACTATATCGCGGAGAACAGTCGCATGTCGGCGTTTACTGTGATATGAGCTTGATGCTGACATACAAGGCTATATATCAGACCTCGCAGAATGTTGCAAGCAATATCAATGCCGGCATACAGACGGAACTTTCGGGAAATTATACTGCACGTGAAGATGAGCTGACAACCAATCCTCTGGCATTGGATGAAGTGCAGATTTTCAACTCTACCGGCGGTTACGGAAATGCACTTTTGCCCGGAGTTCTTATTCTGATATTGCAGCAAACATTGCTTCTCGGAATAGGACTGGCAGCCGGAACGGCAAGAGAGAACAACAAATATCAGGATTTAGTGCCGTTAAGCAAACATTATAACGGTATTTTTCGTATCGTCTTAGGCAAATCTTCTGCCTATTTTATGATATATGCGGTTATTTCTGCCTATATAACCCTCGTTGTACCACGCTTGTTTCATTTCACTACTATGGCTTCTGCCGAAGCCCTTATAGGTCTTCTTGTGCCCTATTTGTTGGCTTGCATATTCTTCGGAATGGCTATGTCTTGCATGGTTCGTTATCGAGAGAATGTCATATTGCTTGTTGTCTTCACATCCCTTCCTTTACTTTTTGTCACCGGTTTGTCATGGCCTCAGAGCAATATACCGGGATTTTGGCAAGGCGTTTCAAGCATTTTCCCTTCCACGTTCGGCGTAAGAGGGTTCTTGCGCATAAGCTCAATGGGGGCTACTCTTGCCGATATAGAGCAGGAATATAAAGCTCTCTGGATACAAGTTGTTTTATACTTCTTCCTGACCTGCATTGTCTATCGCTATCAGATAATCAATGCACGTAAGCATGTATTGGAACAGATAGCTTCAATGAGAGATAAAACATTAAAGGCAAAGGAAAGAAAATCCGAATGATTTTTATTCATATCTTGTCGAGTTTGTACTATTAATATACCTACTGACAGTTTTAATATTCATTGGTATGGACAAAAACAAAGTCGCTTATGGTAAGAAAGGATTATATTTTAACTTACCGAACAGTTATATAGCTACCTCATCGAATAGTTATGTTTTAATACGATTTCAGCGAGTTTACGTTTATACAAAGTTAGTTCTCGTATAATAAAACTACCTTTGATATGTAAAATCCCCATTAGTTAATGTGGATTTTATTGTTTATGATTATCTGATGGCTAATAACAAACATATATATGTCTTGTTATATGAACTTTGATAGATGTGTTCTTATACCGAACTCACGTTAAGGAAAACATAAACTTTTGCGTGATTTATATGAAAATGGAGCAGACAACCTTTATTGTCTGCTCCATAATGTATTTGTGCTTTTATTAAAAAATGGCTATTCCTATCGTTGCTCCAACAGTCCAATAGTCCGGCATTAAACCGGAATGAGAGTTGGTGTGTTTGAAATCAAGTCCAAAAACCGGAGAAAATGCTCCTTTGAATTTCATATATACTCCTAATCCGTATGTTGTTTGTTTCCAATCAGGGTCTCCTATGCTTGTTGCAGCAGAGGCTCTTAAATCAATATCCACTACGCGATTAAAGGCTTTTCCAAAACTTGCAACGTTGAAACCGATACCACCTCCAAGCAGATTTGAGTCATAATAGGTTTTTGTTACATCATCTTTGTATAGACCACGCACAACATTCCAAGTGCCGTAAGCATACATTCTGGGAATAAATCTGTAACCAATGTTCATTCCGGAAGTCATTTGCTGCATGTTGTGTTGCTTACCGATCTGCTCTGTAAATGTACCTTCTAAAATAAAACAATCGTATCCTTGCTTATCGGATTGAGCTTTTATACTCAGAGATATAAAGGATAAACAAACCGTAAATAGTACCAGTAATTTCTTCATATCATATTAAATTTATTAGTTATTGTTTATTTGATGCAAATATACATTATTAGTTGAAACAATTTAAAAAAAATACATGTTTTAACATTTTCAACACTCCGAAATCTCAATTTTTATAATACTGACAATCAAGACATTAAAAGACAAATTCCAAAAGCTATTGTTTTGCATCGCAAAAGGATAACTTTCAGCATGCAAAAGGATAACTTTCGCAATGCAAAACAATAGCTTTTGGAAAGTCGTTTGCAAACCGATTATCTGCAACTACATCAGTATGATGTTCTACGAACCTATGTTCAATAATGCTTTAAAGTTAGAAAAAACTGGCTGTTAATCAATTTATCCGACAATTATATCTCGTATAATTCACCTTATTTATTTCTTATTATTGATGCAAATACAAGGCAAACTTTATACGATATAACACCTCACAGGCTTTCTTTCTTCAATAATCCCTTTTTCAGAAACTTTTAACCATTTTATGGCTTTACTGTTTTTCGTTTCAAAAAAAATCACTACCTTTACAATCAAATTATCAAACATAACGACTATGATAGAATATTTCGCAAGCAATTTATGGCTTATGTGGATACTCGTAAGCCTCATTTGTCTGATATTGGAACTGACAAACGGTGACTTTTTTATTGTATGTTTCGCAATAGGGGGCGTGTTCGCCGTCATAGCAGATGCCATAGGGATAGGATTTATTCCGCAAGTCATCATCTTTGCAGTATTCTCCGTGCTCAGCATTTTCTTCGTACGGCCTGTCGCCTTGCGTTATCTTCACAAGAACGAAGATAAGCGAAAGAGCAATGCTGACGCACTGATAGGGCGCATAGGCATTGTAAGCGAAGCGATAGAGGAGAACGGATACGGCAGAGTGGCAATAGACGGAGACGACTGGAAAGCGGTAAGCGCTAACGCAAAGGCGATAGAACTCGACAAAAGAGTGAAAGTGGTGGGACGCGAGAGCATCATCATAACAGTGGAAGAGGCTGCAAGATAAAACATATAACAAGCACAATATTAACAAACAAATAAATAAAACGAGAAATCATGGGAATAACAACTTATGTACTTATAGCAATAGTAATCTTGGCTCTGATTATAGCCAAGAAGTCGATAGTGATAATACCGCAGTCGGAAACGAAAATCGTGGAGCGACTCGGAAAGTATTTTGCAACGCTTAAACCCGGTATAAACCTAATCATTCCTTTCATCGACAACGCAAAAGACATTGTGTCTGTAAAAAACGGAAGATATGTTTACACCAACACGATAGACCTGCGAGAACAGGTTTACGACTTCTCACGACAGAACGTTATAACGAAAGATAACATTCAGATGCAGATAAACGCACTTCTGTATTTCCAAATCGTTGACCCTTTCAAAGCCGTTTACGAGATTAACAATCTGCCAAACGCAATCGAAAAACTTACACAGACAACTCTGAGAAACATTATCGGAGAAATGGAACTTGACCAAACGCTTACATCACGCGACACCATAAACACGAAATTGCGCGCCGTTTTGGATGATGCAACAAACAAATGGGGTATCAAGGTGAACCGTGTGGAATTGCAAGACATTACACCTCCCGAAAGCGTTTTGCAAGCAATGGAAAAGCAAATGCAAGCAGAAAGAAACAAACGTGCTACCATTTTGACGAGCGAAGGAGAAAAACAAGCTGCCATTCTGCAATCGGAAGGAGAGAAAACAAGTACGATTAACCGCGCGGAAGCAGCCAAACAGCAAGCCATACTTTACGCCGAAGGAGAAGCGCAGGCACGCATCCGAAAGGCAGAAGCAGAAGCAATAGCAATCGAGAAGATTACGGCGGCAGTAGGAAAAAGCACCAACCCAGCCAATTATCTGCTCGCCCAGAAATACATATCCATGATGCAGGAACTCGCAAACGGCGATAAGACAAAGACAGTTTATCTGCCTTACGAGGCAACAAACCTGCTTGGAAGCATCGGCGGAATAAAAGACTTGTTCAAGGCTGAATGATTTCACGCCGCAGCAACAGTAAGACAATGCTTTTGAAACTAAAAACATTATAGATGAGAATATGTATAATGGCAGGGGCAAGACCTAATTTCATAAAGGTAGCCCCTATCATACGCGCCGTGAAAAGAGCGGCAGAACAAGGCAACGATATAGAATACAGGCTCGTGTATGCCGGTTCTGAAAACGACATTACACTCGAATCGTCTCTGTTCAATGACCTGCAAATAAACAAGCCGGATGCTTATTTAGGTGTAGATTGTGTCAGTTTGAACGAACTTACCGGTCGTGTGATGAGCGAGTTTGAGAAATATATCGAACAAAACCCTGCCGATGCGGTCATCGTTGTTGACGATTTGGCATCCACAATGGCTGCTGCAATAGTGACAAAGAAACAAGGACTGTGTCTGGCTCATCTTGTTGCAGGAACTCGTTCTTTCGATATAAAGATGCCGAAAGAAATAAATCGACTCGTAATAGACGGATTGTCAGACCTTCTTTTCACTGCCGGCAGCGGGTCAAGTTCTATCGCAACGCGTGAAGGAGCAGAGATGTCGAAGATATATATGGTTGGTAACATACTCATGGACACATTGCGATATAATCTCGACAGACTGCAACGACCGGATGTAATGGACGAATTGAACCTGCAAAAAGGCGAATACATCGTGTTCACTCTCAACCGCAAGGCTCTGATAAACAACAAAGAAAATCTCAGGAAAATGATAGAGGCGATGTCGGACGGTGCAAAAGACACGCCGATTATTGCCCCTCTGCGAGAGAATGCCGTTGAAGCGGTCAGAGAAGCTACGGCATCCTGCTCGGCATCTGTAATCATAACTCCGCCCCTATCCTATCTGCAATTCGGCTATCTGACTGCCAATGCCAAAGGAATAATAACCGACTCGGGCAATGTTGCAGAAGAAGCTACGTTCAACATGAAGCCGTGTATAACGCTGAACAGCTACACCGAACATATAGAAACGGTGAAATCGGGCTCAAACGTGCTTGTGGGAGAGGATGCGGAAAAGTTGCGTTGCAAGGTGGCAGATATGGTGAACGGTAATTGGAGCAAGTGTTCGCTGCCCGAACGTTGGGACGGAAGAACGGCAGAACGTATAGTGCAGACGCTCATGAGAGAAGTAAAAAAATAAGAAAACAATACAGGATAAAATTTAAAACATAATACTTATGGAAAAGAAAACAGCATTGATAACGGGTGCTACAAGCGGTATCGGAGAGGCATGTGCGCGAAAATTCGCAAACGAAGGATATAATCTGATACTCACAGGAAGGAAAGAAGACAGACTGAACGCATTGAAAAACGAGTTTGAAAAAGCGGGAGCAGAGGTTCTTCTGCTCGTTTTCGATGTAAGAGACAGGCAGAAAGCGAAAGAAGCAGTAGAGAGCATAGAGGGTAAATGGAAAAATATAGATGTGCTGATAAATAACGCCGGGTTGGCTTTGGGACTCGACAAGGAACACGAAGGCGATTTCGAAGACTGGGACATAATGATAGATACCAATATAAAAGGATTGCTCACTATGACACGTCTCATCGTACCGGGAATGGCAGAACGCAACAGAGGACATATAATAAACATAGGAAGCGTAGCCGGAGATGCTGCATACGCCAACGGAAACGTTTATTGCGCAACGAAAGCGGCGG
>CALGRN010000250.1 GCA_937880835.1 uncultured Prevotella sp.
ACGGAGGAGGACTGCACAACTATGGACTTGCAGTTGACATAACGCTCTGCAACCTTAAAGGAGACAGCATTCCGATGGGCACGATGATAGACTTCATGGGCAAAGCGTCGCACATAGACATGGAAGAAAGCCTCGTGGCAAACAACAGTATTTCAAAAAAGGCGATGCAAAACCGCAGGCTTTTGCGTGAAGTGATGCGTTATGCAGGCTTTAAACCGTTGAGAACCGAATGGTGGCATTTCAACTTCCGAACGCGCGCACAAGCTAAAAAGAGCTACAAGGTGATAGAGTGAAGAGTGCGGTATTATAGCTTACGCATCAACAGGCTATATATATAATAAGGTGTATTACGCATAAAAAATGGACAACGATACAAAGGTTTTCATACGGGAACATGCCGACGACGACGTGCGCGAACTGGCATTGCAGGCTGATAGATACAAAAACATCGACATGAAGTTTGCGCTTGAACAGATTGCAGGACGGCAACGGGCGCGAAGCAAAATTCCTTCTTGGGCAGAAATCGACGACATCCTGTATCCTCCTCATATCTCTTTGGAGCAATGTTCATCTGAATTTACGGCACGATACAAGGCATCTGTCATCACGAGATGGCTTTCGTCATGCAAAA
This sequence comes from uncultured Prevotella sp., assembly GCA_937880835.1. Classification (GTDB taxonomy): domain Bacteria; phylum Bacteroidota; class Bacteroidia; order Bacteroidales; family Bacteroidaceae; genus Prevotella. The sequence goes on from CALGRN010000250.1 coordinate 632, forward strand.
ATATCAATACAAAAGAGGAGGGAATAGTGTTCGCTGACCTTACGGGAGGACTGGGAGTAGATTTTCACTTCATTGCGAAAGCCATATCAGAGCAACATTGCAGCAAAGGAAAACCACGCCTCGTATATGTTGAAAAACAGTCTCATCTGTGCGATTATGCGCAAAATAACTTTCTGCTTCTTGGCATTCCGAATGTCGAGATAATAAACAGCGACGGCGTGGATTATCTGCATGACGCTGAAAAAATGTCGGTAATATATCTCGATCCTGCACGACGTGACAACAACGGAAGCAAGACTTACGCCATAAGCGACTGCACGCCGGACGTGGAAAGCATAGGTCGCGAACTGACGGAGAAATCGGATTTCACTGTGATAAAACTGTCGCCGATGCTCGATGTGAATGCAACCATTGACGTGTTGGATAATGCCGTTGCTGAAAATTCCGACAAACCGATGCACGACAAGACTCATGTAATGGAGCTGCACATCGTGTCTTCGGGCAACGAATGCAAGGAAATGCTTGTCGTGATATCAAGAAACACGGTTGAGAAAACGCACCTTTTCTGCATCAACGACAACGAGTCGCTCGATTATTATCATACAAATACACAGCATTATGCCTTGTCCGCCGCTGCCGTTGCTTGCGGAAACCTGTCTGACTACTCCTTTCTTTACGAGCCTAATGCTTCTGTCATGAAAGCAGGATGCTTCTCGTTGCTTTCCGATATGTATGATATGAAAGCATTGGGACGCAACAGCCATCTGTTTGTTTCAAACGTTTATGCACCCGATTTTCAAGGGCGCAAGTTCGATATTATATCGGTATCGTCGCTCAACAAGAAAGAAACGAAGCGTTCTCTCGCAGGAATAAGCAAGGCAAATATTGCAGTAAGAAACTTTCCTTTGTCTGTTGCCGAGCTGCGCAAACGATTGAAAATAGGCGACGGAGGAGATGTTTACATCTTCGCAACCACAACGGAAGACGGCAGACGTCTGCTCTTTGTGTGCAGAAAGAAAACATTATGACACTTTAAAAAACTATCGAACGAAAAACAGCAATAATATAACGCGAGTTGAATAAAATTCATACGAGAGAATCTTATCATAATCGTTCTATATATACATACTGTCAGTTCGTGCAAAATAATAACGATTTGGGGGAGAAGGGATATTACTCTTTTTTGACATTCTGATAACAGGTGCATTAAAGGAGAGTTGCGAATGTTCATAATTTGCCCTATTTTATGATTGTCAATATAATTCGTTATGCATGTGATTTTCGGACAGACACAGGGTCTGTCCCTACATGTTGGTTGCTCGTAGGGACGCGCCCTGTGCGTGTCCGAATATCCTTGTGTGTCTGCAATTACAGCAATTTGCGTGTACTATTATTGCTTTGGGATAAACAAAGTGTGTAATTCGTTGGATGCATGTTAAAAAAATGTTTTTCAAAAGTTATTGTTTTGCAATGCAAAAGCTATCCTTTCAGGATGCAAAACAATAACTTTTGTGCAATGAAAGGATAACTTTTGAAAAGCATTTTGCAACAGATTGATTTTCAATATATTACAAAGCACATTTTAAGATGATGTAAATACCAAACAAAAAAGTGCACGGACAGAGCATAAGCCGCATTCCGTGCACTTCTTTGTTTGAGAGTATTATGCTCTTATTGTCGTTGTCGAAAATAAGAATTTATATCTTAATATTAATCTTTTTTCTTGGTTGTAACGCGTTTAAGAGTGAAACGTTGAAACACGTTTCCATCCGTTTTTACTATCTCTATGTTCTTTGTGGTAAACTTTTTTATAGTCCAACGTCCGTTAATGTTAGAATATTTGCATTCGGAGATATTAAAATCTTTCTCCGAGAAGTTATAAGAGAACTCGCTTCCTCCACCCGCATAGCTGTATGATGCGCGCGTATCATCAATGAAATTCATTGTAACGGCAAACTGATGTATCTGCACGCCTTCATTGGTTTTTATCAAAGTGCCTTCCCATGTCGTTTCTGCCAACTTTTGCAAAGGAACTTCCTTGTCCGAATCATCACTGCAACTGCTGAAAGCAAACATAAATGCTACAACAGCAATCATCATAAAAAACAATTTACTTTTATTCATATCTCTTTTAATGTTTAATGTTATTTTCATATAAAACGCAAAAAACTGCGAAAGCCACAGAATATTATCGTATATTTATGTTTATTATAAAATAATTCGTATTCTTTAATATAAAACGTCTGTTTCAAAAGATTATCAATGCGTCAGAACTTGAATGTTATCGTGCAATAAGGCACACAATGCTTTTTTATCTTTATGGAGAAGAAATATGACATCTCTTCTTCCGATGGATTTCCCAATATGTTGTACAGTCCCAAGCGCATAAGCAATTTCGTTTTTTTATTCTCTTTCATGTAAGAATAGCTTGCATCGATTCTGTATCTCGTTTTATCGCGATTTCTGCGGAACATGTTGTAAAGCGGTTCATCATAATCGAAATAGAACGGCAATATTCTTCCCGAACGCATGTTGCCACCCAATGACAACATTGAATTGTTGCCTATATCGTAAGACAGGGCGCAATCGAAAATATGAGGTGTGTCATACAAAGACGGCACTTCGCCTCGTTCTTTCAGTTCATCGAACCGTTCAAAACTTCTTGAAAACGTATATGCACACTGCAAATTGAATTTTCTCCACCTGTTATACATATACAGACTTATGCCATAACTGTCGCCTTTGCCAATCATTATGGACTCGGGCCATAGTGTATGAACATCTATTAATGAGTTCGGACTTAATGCAAGTATGTTGTTTCTGCGTTTATAATATATCGACATTTCCATTGCTCCGCTTTCAAAGAAGTGCTTCCATCCGGTCTCATAATGTGTCGCCGTGCTCGGCATGAAATTATTTATGCTTGGCATTATGAAGTCGAAAGGGGTTGCAATTTCAAGTATTGTGATATGATGGAAGAACTGTTCCATTCGTGAGAAATTGGCAAACAGCAGGTTGTTATCGCCTATCGAGTATTTCAATGAGAAGCGTGGTTGGATGCTGCTGTAACGCTTATGATTTTTCGGAATATAAAAAACACAGTTTGCTCCTATTTGAGTATATAGCCTGTCTGTAAGCCTTATGTGGCTGTCATAGAATAAAGAGAGCTGGGTAATTGGTTCCCATTTGCTTCTTATTTCTTTGTCGTAAGAAATCATTTCAAACTTATCGTAAGATAGTTTCAGCCCCCAATGTGCCGTATATAGGTTGCCGGGATTGTATGTAAATTCGGAAGTGGCATAGAAATTTCTCATTCTGCTGCGTATGTAATCTATGTCTTGGAATCCGTAGAGACTCGCATCCGTGCTGTTTGAATGTGCAGAATAAGCCACAGCAGTGTTGTTGATAACCTTCGAACTTATGATAGTGTTAAGGCGCAATGAATAAAGTTGGTTGTACCAACGCAACATCGAACGGTCTTTGTTTTCTTCATCGCGTATGTGATAGTCTTCCGATGAATTGTAAGTAGATACGTCTATCGATGTCGTAGAATCCAAATCGCACGATAGTTTCACGTTGAAATCATAGAAATTATGGTTCGTTCGGTCTTCTTCCGACATGATATTGTCGAAGAAATCGAGCCAACTTCTGCGCCCGCTGATGAGATACGATAAGCGGTTTTTTATTATAGGACCTTCAAAAACGGCTGATGCAGATGGCATATCCAATGACAACGTGTTGGAGAATTTCTGCTTGTTGCCGTCTTTCAAACGCACTGATGTTACGGAAGACAACCGTCCCTCATACTCTGTTGGAATGAAACTTTTATAGAATGACACGCTTTTAATGGCATCACCGTTGAAAACCGTAAGCATGGAATTTATGTGTCCGGGGTTATATATGGGAAATCCGTCGAGCAGAAACAAGTTCTCATCCGAAGAACCTCCGTTAACATGGAAGTCTATGTTTGCAGAAGATACAGCCACACCGGGCAATATTCGTATCTGAGAAAATAAGTCTGTGCTGCTGAAAGAAATAAGATTGGAGGGTGCAAGCTCGCTCAATTCGTCAATACTGTTGCGCTTTTTCACTCTTACTTCCTTCAAAGCATATCGCACAGGCTGCATATTGATGTCCAAAAACCTGTTGCGGTCTATGATCAGTGTTTTGTTTTCGTATTGATGAAAGCCTACATAGCTGACGCCGATACTGCATTTCCCCTTTCTAACATGTACGTTGAAGACACCATTGCGGTCTGAAACCGAATAAGTTTTCTTACCCTTGTTGTCGATAACTGTTATCGTTGCACCCATCAACTTCTCTTTACTGTCGGCATCTTTCACTACTCCCGTGAGGTCAAAAAACAGTTCCCGCTCTATCTGTATTAGTAATTTGCGTTCCGGAAGAGTAACAAGTTTATAGTCATATCCTTCGAGAATTGCATCAATAAGATTTCTTACGCTTATTTCCCGTGCACGTTCGAACTTGCATCGGGCATTCATATTTATCAGCGAAGGATTATATGAAAGCACTATGTCGCTTTGTTTCTCGATGATGTTAAACCATTCACGCACAGTAGCAGAAGAGGCATCAACCTTGATAACCTCTTCCGCCATATCGCGTTGACCATTTACTTGAACAGCAATGATAATCAACACTATTGCGAAACCTAATCTTAAAATCCTCATTACGAGTTCAACCTAGCATCACTTATTGTAATAAAGTTTGAAATGCCTTGCTGATATTGTGTCGCATTTGCATCCGCACAGGGCTGAAAGTTCGCGCAACACATTGTCTAATTGTGTAGGGTTTAACTTTGTGGTGATGGTGTTTTCTTTCATTCCTTCACCTAAATCTATCTTTATGTCAAGCTGTTTTTCCAACTTGTTTACTACTTCTTTCAGCGGAGTATTGTTGAAAACGAGCATTTGCAAGGGTTTATCTTCTGTGTCGATTGCCAACTCCTTGCGCATATAACCGTTTAAGATCTCCACTCTTTCATTCTTTTCAAGCGTCACAGTTCCTTTATCCGATGTTACTTTAACTACACCGCGAGCAACAGATACAACGTGTTTATTCTTGTTTTGAACATCCACTGTGAATGATGTTCCGAGCACTTTTATCTCTATTTCTTCCGCTTTCACTATAAAAGTGCTTCCTTTCTGCTTGCTGACATCGAAGAAACCTTTTCCTTTAAGTGCAACTTCTCTAATGTTGTTTTTATTGTTTTCACCATAGTCTATCGATGAATTGGGATACAAAACCACTGTCGAACGATCCGGAAGTGTCACCTTTTGCGTTTTCACGGTATTGTTTGCATAATGCACTTTATCTGTTCCTGCGGTATTTCTGTAAAGCATCGCGCCTATTCCTATTATCAAAAGAAGCGATGCGGCAACAGCAACAGCCGCATATCTCACGCGCAATTTAGATCTTTTTCCTATGTTCAGACGGCTTTCTATCCTGTTCCAAGCAGCCTCAGTATCTACTTTCAGCTTCTTTTTTCTATTGCCGATGCTTTCCAAAACCTTTTTCAGCTTTGTGTATTCCTCGCCGTTTGCTCTTATATATGCATCCACTTCTGCCTGCTGGTCAATGCCGAGTGCTTCTCCTGAAAAGTGTTTTGCGAGTAATTCATTTATATTTTCAGAACCGTTCATAAATTTTTCAATATATAAGATGAAACGAATATTAATATTATTAAAACAGGTAATGATACGCAATACGAACGTAATAGCTTTATAGCTTTACCCATGTGGTTTTCAACAGTTTTCTCCGAGATGTTCAACTCCTTTGCTATCTCGCGGTATTTCATATTCTTAAATCTGCTCATCATAAACACATCTTTGCATTTTGGCGGCAGTTTTGATAGCATTTCGTATAGCATCTCGCTGTAAGAATCGTCTTTCTCATCCTCATTTTCTAAATTTGCAAACTCTGTGGGACTATCTCCCATAGATAATATTTTTACGTTTTTCCTTTTTCTTAGTATTGATATGCAGTTGTTTCTGACAGAAGCGGTGACGTAAGACAAGAATTCTTCCTCCGGAAGTTCATCCTTAGAGCGTTTCCACACACCTACGAACAGATCTTGAACGATGTCTTCGCAATCGTCTTTATCGGCGATATATCCGTATGCTATGTCGCACAACATCGGATAGTATTTGTTAAATCTCGCCTTGAAGAGTTCTATTCGTTCCTTTTCCATCAGTTTTTTAACACTCTGTTTATGTCATATATCAACAGTCAATCTATTTTGACAACATACCGGCATAGGTTTTAAAATCTCACACTTATGCCTGCCGTAACAAATCCTTTGTATCCTAATCCTGCCTCGATGAAACCTCCTATGTAATTGTTTCCCAAGCGCATGGCTATCGGGTTTGCTTGAAATGCGAAATCGGTTGACTTATCTGCTTTCGTGTCGGCTTTTCTTTTGCCTTCATCGGTAAGCCCTTTTTCTTTCGTGCTTGTTACATCTACGCCGGCAGCTATACTTCCGTAAAGCTCGAACAAACCTTTCTTGAAGTATATTATCTCTGCCGTAGGAAGAATGAGCAGATTCTGTTGCGTCTCTTTAAGATAAGGAGTTTTGTTCGTTTTGTCAACAATCTTGCTGCTGACTTCTGCAAAACCGATGTCCAAACCAACTCTGAAACGGTTGAAACCATATCTGTAACCGACTCCGAACACACCGGTTGATTGCTCATCTATACGTTCTGTACCTGTCAAGGCATCTGACAATCCTATTCCCCAGAAACTCGCCGAGCTCAGAGTAAGACCGTCGCTGTATCCTATTCTGAACTCATGACGATTCTCGGATGTATAATATCTGCCACTTTCCGTATGCGCCGTGACATGCTCGAAACATGATATGAAGCACAAAGATAGTGCAATTAATTTAATTCTCATCATTTTTTTATTTTTTATTAGATATATTAGTTTCCGTATCAAACGTAGCCATAACGCTTCTGAATATATAACGCAGCATCATGTTAATACCCCTACTCGGTAATAATAAAAAAGTTTTTACGAGAACGGAAATACCTATATGCTTTATATTACACCTTGCAAAGTCATGTTCCGATTAAGAAAAACGCGTAATATATTGATTGTATCGTTAATCTTTCACACCTTAATAAAC
>CALGRN010000251.1 GCA_937880835.1 uncultured Prevotella sp.
GTAAAGAACGGGAAGTGCATTGATACCACGATGGGTCTCACCCCGCTGGAAGGAATCATGATGGGCACCCGCTCGGGCGATGTCGATGGCGGTGCTATCACATACATCATGAAGAAAGAAGGCTTGACTCCCGACGAAATGTCTACTCTCCTCAACAAGAAGAGCGGTGTTCTCGGCATTTCAGGAGTATCTTCCGACATGCGCGAGATAGAAAAGGCAGAGTCGGCAGGCAACGAACGTGCGATATTGGCATTGAAGATGTATTTCTATCGCATAAAAAAATACATCGGAGCTTATGCTGCTGCAATGGGCGGAGTTGACATAATAGTGTTTACCGCAGGCGTTGGAGAAAACCAATGCAGTCTCCGTGAGAAGGTTTGCGAAGGGCTTGAATGGATGGGAATAAGCATCGACGTGCAGAAAAACAGCACTTTGCGAGGCAAGGAAGCAGTCATATCATTACCCGATTCGAAAGTAAAAGTATGCGTAATACCTACCGATGAGGAATTGATGATTGCAGAAGACACGATGAATCTGCTCGACAAATAAGAAGATTTATTCATATAATGATTACAGCGTATATTCATCTTTACGGTGAATATACGCTGTTTTGTTACCGTCATGTCGCAAGAAAAACGGCATAACGACATTGTTGACTCCTGCCGAAAGATATACAACCGGTTTTCAGTCGTTCCATTGCGACGGTTGTTTTTTTACATCTTTTAATTACAACTTCTGCAATCGTGCCGTCCTAAAACGGGCGAGCAGTTCGTTGTTTGTTCCTTTTCCGATTTGTCATTATTTGTTTTCCTTCGCGCTTCTTTTGTTTTCCCAATAGTTCAACGCCATGTATCTGTTCTTTTTTCCTTTATCCGAACAGTAGCTTACGTGTATCCAACCCGTGCCCTTTGCATTATGATTTTCGAGCAATAACTGGTCGAAAGGCAGATTGTTTCTTATGAACTCGAACATTTTCCTGCCCGTTTCAATGTTTGATACGTGTATGTCGGCAGCCTCTCCATTTACGTGCTGCGATGCAGGAACACCTCCTACGGCGGCATTAAGCTGCTTGTTGCGGTATCCGCTCGTTATCCTTATCACTCCGAAACG
>CALGRN010000252.1 GCA_937880835.1 uncultured Prevotella sp.
TTGGTCACGAGCGGGCAGGTGAGAGCAAACGCGTCATTTCCACTCATCTTTTTGATAAGTTCGGTACCGGTGGTGATATTGCCCCATTGGTCGCTACCGCCCATCTGTAACTTACAGTTCTTGTGGGCGTTAAGGTAGTAGAAGTCGTAGCCTTGCAGCAACTGGTATGTAAATTCGGTGAACGACAGTCCGTCGTTAGCCTCTCCGTTGAGTCTTTTCTGCACGCTCTCTTTTGCCATCATATAATTTACGGTGATGTGCTTTCCCACCTTACGTGCGAAATCAAGAAAGGTAAAATCTTTCATCCAGTCGTAGTTGTTCACCATTTCTGCTGCATTTTCTCCCTTTGCATCAAAGTCGAGGAACTTTGCTACCTGCTGTTTGATACATTCTTGATTATGATACAGCGTGTCGGCATCAAGCAGATTGCGCTCCTGACTCTTTCCCGACGGGTCTCCTATCATTCCTGTCGCTCCTCCAACGAGTATCACCGGCTTGTGTCCGCAGTGCTGCAAATGGCGCAACATCATTATTCCGCACAGATGACCGATATGCAAAGAGTCTGCCGTAGGGTCTGTTCCGAGATATGCGGTTACCATTTCCTTCTGCAAAAGTTCTTCTGTTCCCGGCATAATCTGCGACAGCATACCACGCCATTTCAATTCTTCAACAAAGTTTTTTATCATCGGATATATCTTTATTTGTTATTTCAGACCTTAATGTCTGATGTTTCTTTTTTGTATTTATCTTTATTACGGAACCGGATCATATCCGCTTCCGCCCCATGGGTTGCATCTCAACAATCTCCATATTGCCAATGCCAATCCTTTCAACGGACCGTGTTTTATCAACGCTTGACGAGCATATTCAGAGCAGGTGGGCGTGAAACGGCATGAAGGAGGTGTGAAAGGAGTTATGAATTTCTGATAGAAAAAGATCGGAATCAGCAGCACCTGCACAATCAGATGCAATATCCAATGCCATATTTGTTTGAAAACTTTCATATCTTTTCGCCTATCATAAGAAGCAGTTTCGCCATTCTTTTCTCTACAAGCGATGTATCGCAGAGCTTATTGTCAAGCCAAATGAATGCCATACTTACGCTAATGCCTTCTTTCTCGGTCAGTTTATCAATGAGGATGTGCTTATTCTTTCGATAAGCCTCGCGTATCTGGCGTTTCACTCTGTTGCGTTTCACCGCATGTTTGAAATGTCTTTTCGACACGCTGACAAGCATACGTGCGAGCGGGATGTTCTCTTCTGCTTCCTCGCATATATAAACCACTCTTATGGGAAATGCTATCATAGAACGGCTTTTACCCCCATTGAAGAGCTTGTCTATCAGCTTTTTGCTGCATATCCGCTCTTCTTTGCCCAATGTGAGAGCTTTGGATGCAGGCATATTGCAGCGTTTATTTATTCTTTTTCAGGTAATGACTGAGTGCGCTTGTCATCGAGGGATGCTCTTTTGTGGGAGCTTCCACGTCAAGACGGAATCCCTCTTCGGCTATCGTTTTTGCCGTAGCAGGTCCGAAAGAACCTATTCTTATGTCTCCTTGTTTGAAGTCCGGGAAGTTCTTTGTAAGTGCTTTGACACCCGTAGGACTGAAAAATATGAGCATGTCATAATCGAAACTCTTTATCTCTTCTTCCGTAAAATCGTTGCTTACGGTTCGATACATAATGCATTCCTTATGATTCAGTTTCTTTGAATCAAGCAGATTCTTCACATCATCGTTATGAACATCACTCATAGGAACGAGATATTTCTCTCCCTTATGCTTCACCATAGTAGGCAGAAGATCTACCATTTTGCCCGTAGTTCCGAAGAACACCTTCCGTTTACGATACTGAACATACTTCTGTATGTAAAGTGCGATAGTCTCTATCACGCAGAAATATTTCATATCTTCGGGGATAGTGATGCGCATTTCCTTTGCAAGATTGAAGAAATTGTCTATCGCATGGCGCGACGTAAACACTACGGCAGTATAGTCGAGAATGTTTATTTTCTGTTGGCGAAACTCCTTTGCCGTCAATCCTTCAACTTTAAAAAAAGGTCTGAATACGCATTTCACACCATATTCGCTCTCTATATCATAATATGGTGACTTGTCACTTGTAGGTTTGGGTTGTGAAACCAAAATCTTCTTTATCATCAGTGTCCTAATAATTTATTTTCAAATAATCGGTAATCAAGACCAAAACACCCAGCAAGGAGAGCATCGGTATGATTTCGAGCGCACAAAAGTACAAAAATATTTGCAAAAAAACGCTCGTTCTCCTGAAAAAGATTATATAGCTCTTATATAATGTAAGCAATTTGAACAAAACCACCACGATTGCCGTGTAGATAACTGCGCTGTTGACAGATAAATCGAAGTAAACCTGCAACATTACGAGAGGGAACAGCAGGATGCCTTCCATTGATGTGAGAAACAATAAAGATTTTGAGAATTGCGCATTTTTTTTCTTATCGAAGAACACCCAGTTCACCACATGATACGCCAATGCCCGTAGCATGAAATAGCTTGCAAAGACTCCGAAGAAAACTGCAAGCAGATGATATTGCGTAGGCAACAGGAACGTGTCGGCTACATTGTTGAGGGTGTAGAAGAAGAATATTATGGAGAAAAGGAGGCACGTCTGCAACACGAGGAAGAGCTGAAACCGCACTTCGGATGTTGTTTCCGTGATGGTGGTTGTGCCGTTGCGCTGCACGTAGAAGAAGTTTTTTGCCTGTTTGACGACAAACTTCATTGAGTTTGCAAGAGAGGTAACAGCAAGAATGAAGCATGCTATGAGCATGCCGGTTATTATGTCGTCGCTGCTTACATTATAAGGTATAGGGTCTCCTGCCGTTCCTTTCTGCGACACACCGAGTTCAGGATTGTATCTCGGATCATCTGCAAAAGGACTCTCTTTGTCATATCTCATCTCTGTGATATTCTCTTTCTTGTTGTATTTCAGACCGAAAACGGTGAGCGTATCCACGCGTGTGTTCACCCTTACTGATTTCGGTTTGAAGTTGGCTTGTATCGCAGAGTCCTGCTGTTCGGGCGTAGCATTATCCGGAAGCATCCGTAACACTTGGTACGGATGCTTCGGTTTGGCATGCTGAATGTCTGTGCGGACATCCTCTGCAAAACTTTCCTGTGCGACGATACTGTCGTTTAAAGACGAATACACAAAGACTTTCTTCTATATATAATTATCCGCTCATCGGGCATTGTCTGCCGTCTGTCGCGTCTTTTTCGATGTTCCGCCCATGATTCACGAACCGTTATGGTCTGTACGTACAGCGGAAACCCATCAGGCTTTGAGTGCTCTTTTATCAACCGAGAAATGTTTTTCTCATTTCATCTACACGGTCTAACTTTTCCCAAGTGAAGAGTTCAACGTCCATTGTCTTTGTTTCGTGATAATGGCTCGTGAATGTTTTCTTCACCGTTTCGTTCTTTCGTCCCATGTGTCCGTATGCTGCTGTTTCGAGATACATAGGCTGACGAAGTTTAAGCATGCGCTCTATTGACTTCGGGCGCAGGTCGAACATCTCCGAAATCTTATGCGCTATTTCGCCGTCCGACATCTTTACGTTGCTTCGTCCGTATGTGTTTACGTAGATGTTTACAGGTTTTGCCACACCGATGGCATAGCTTATCTGAACCAATATCTCATCTGCCACACCTGCCGCGACCATGTTTTTGGCGATATATCGTGCCGCATAAGCTGCGCTTCGGTCAACTTTGCTCGAATCTTTTCCCGAGAATGCGCCGCCTCCGTGAGCCCCTTTGCCTCCGTATGTGTCAACTATTATCTTGCGTCCGGTAAGTCCCGTGTCTCCGTGAGGACCTCCGATGACGAATTTACCCGTAGGATTGACGAAGTATTTTATATTGTCGTTGAAGAGAGCAAGAACCTTTTCGGTGTGTATCTGAGCTTTAACGCGCGGCATGAGTATGTTTATCACGTCGTCTTTTATCTTCGCCAACATGCGATTGTCATCGTTGTCGAACTCATCATGCTGTGTTGAAACCACTATCGTATCTATTCTTACAGGCTTGTTGTCGTCGCTGTACTCGACAGTAACCTGACTTTTCGAGTCCGGACGCAGATAAGTCATCACCTTGCCTTCCTTTCGTATGTCGGCAAGAGTGCGCATTATGAGGTGTGCCAAGTCGAGCGATACGGGCATATAGTTCTCCGTTTCGTTTATCGCATAGCCGAACATCATGCCCTGATCTCCTGCTCCCTGCTCCTCATCGCTGCCGTTTTCCACTCCGCGATTAATGTCGTCGCTCTGCTCGTGTATTGCAGTGAGCACGCCGCAGGAGTCTCCGTCGAACCTGTATTCCGATTTAGTGTATCCTATTTCCTTAATTGTGTTGCGGGCTATTGTCTGTAAATCGATGTAAGCATCTGAACGAACTTCGCCCATTATCACTACTTGTCCTGTTGTTACGAATGTTTCTATTGCGCAGTGCGCATTGTCGTTGTAAGCCAAAAACTGGTCAACAAGGGCGTCTGATATCTGATCCGCCACTTTATCGGGGTGTCCTTCCGATACCGATTCCGATGAAAATAAATATGACATAATAACAGTTTTCTTAAAAGTTTAAATGTATTTTGAACGTGCAAAGGTACGACAAAACCGCATAAAACGCAAATTTATATAAAGAGTTTATATGTTTTTAACCTGCTTTGCCGTAAATGCAGACCGCCGACGGAAGTGCTCTGTGCACACTGTTTAGCAGGTATTGTCTGAACGTTGGTATCTTCTTGAAAATCAAACAGTTGGAAACTGTCTTCCAAAAGCATTGCTTTTGCATTGTAAAAGCTATTGTTTTACACTCCGAAAGGATAACTTTTGCAAGCTGAAAGTTATCCTTTTACGTCGCAGTTGATATATAGTTTGAAACGAACGGCAGTTTTCCGACAGTTTTTTATTGCCGCTGTCTGTGAATATATTGCATATTTTCTGACGTTCAATCGAATTTTTGCAGTATCTTTGTCGAAAATTATTTGCTTGATGAGATATAACAACAATCGCAGCAACGATTACGAATATTATGAGGTAAAGAGCGAAATGCCGCTTTTGGAGTATCTGCTTGCCAATCTGAAAAAAGAGAGCAGAAGCAAGATTAAGGCTACTTTGAAGGGCAGAGGCATAAAGGTGGACGGCAAGACTGTAACGCAATTCGACTTCGTTCTCAAACCCGGCATGAAGCTGTCGGTAAGCAAATCGAAACGAAACGACAGATTAAAGAGCCGTTATATTCAGCTTGTTTACGAGGATCAGTATTTAGTCGTGATAGAGAAAAACACAGGAATACTCTCTATGGCAGCAGGTCATAAGAGTCTGAACGTGAAATCTGTGCTCGACAATTATTTCAAAAACACACGTCAGAAATGCACTGCGCACGTGGTGCACAGGCTCGACAGAGACACGAGCGGACTGATGGTGTATGCCAAAGACATGAACGTGAAGCAGATGTTTGAACGCGACTGGCACAACATCGTGTACGACAGAAGGTATGTTGCCGTTGTTTCGGGCGAAATGGAACATGACGAAGGCACTGTCGCCAACTGGCTTAAAGACAACAAGGCTTATGTTACTTACTCGTCGCCGGTTGACAACGGGGGCAAATATGCGGTCACTCATTTCCGCACTATCGCACGTACTACGGAGCACTCGCTTGTGGAATATCGTCTCGAAACGGGACGTAAGAACCAGATACGCGTGCATTCAGCCGACATGGGGCATCCTGTCTGCGGCGATGTGAAGTATGGCAACGGCGACGATCCGCTCCGCCGGCTTTGTCTGCACGCTTATATGCTCTGCTTCTATCACCCCGTTACGCACGAACGTATGGCGTTTGAAACGCCTATACCGGCACGATTCAGGAGCTTGTTCAAATGATGTGGAATGCTTAAATAAATTATCGGATGCAAAATTTAGGATTTTATTTTATCGCGCTTTTAGTGCTTGTCGTTGTCTTTTTCTTGTTGAAGAAAGTGGCAGGATGCATTGTCAGAACGATAGTAATGGCTGTTGTACTGGCTGTGTTGATATATCTGTATTATGAATTTATAGCATAGCGCGCAGGCATAAACATCGAATGGATGGGCGGAAGTTGCTGTCTGTTTCATCGGAGAATGCGTTTTTCTTGTGAAATGTATTTAGTTTTGTTTTTATTTGTCAATTCAGTCAATTTGATGTAACTTTGCAGTTAATACGCAGCCCCCATAGTTAAATGGATAGAACGTAGGTTTCCTAAACCTTTGATCCGGGTTCGATTCCCGGTGGGGGTACTAAAACAAATTGCTGTTATTATGATTGGAGCAATTATAGGCGATATTATCGGTTCTCGATTTGAATTCGGACCGAAACCCGAAAAGAATTTCACGCTTTTTACGGATGAATGCAGCTACACCGACGATACTATATGCACAGTGGCTGTTGCCGATGCCATATTGAAAGGAAAAGATTATAAATCTTCTCTGTTGGAATGGTGCAGGCGTTATCCTTCGCCTATGGGCGGATATGGAGCGCGCTTCATTAAATGGATGACAGAAGATGATCCGCAGCCCAACGGCAGCTTCGGCAACGGGTCGGCAATGCGTGTAAGTGCAGTCGGATGGCTTTTCGATGAGTTCCGCGATGTTGTTGACGAGGCGGAAAAGACTGCTGCCGTAAGTCATAATCATGCGGAAGGAATAAAAGGAGCGCAGTGTATCGCCACGCTGATATATTGGCTTCGCACATGCAGGATAACAAAAGATGAGGTGGAAAACGCCGTAAGACGCAAGTTCGGATATAAGATACCGCCTTTGAATGATGTATATAAAATAGGTGCAGAGGGGCACTTCGATGCTACATGTCAGGAAACAGTGCCTGCCGCAATACGCTGTTTCATAGATTCAACCGACTTTGAAAACACTATAAGGCTTGCGGTAATGGCAGACGGAGACACCGATACGAAGGCGGCAATAGCAGGGTCTGTGGCTGAGGCTTTCTATGACATACCGGGAGAAATGACGGAAAAGGCAATGAGCTATCTGCCGAATGACATGCTGGATGTGATAGAACGGTTTCTCGACAGAATGAGAAACGATATAACGGAATAAAACTTGTCGCAACATAAAATATTGCTCTGATTTATAAAATAACAACATAACTGTGCATTCGGAATGTTTATGTTTCGTGTTATAAAAGTGTTCCGTAAGATTTCAAAAAACAGAAACACGAGTTCTGTGAATTATATATAATGTATGTCCGCATCGCTTTGCGTGTCCGCATCTGCAGCAATATGCGTATGCTATTATTGCCACAGGACAAACATAGGACATAATTCTCTGAACTCGCGCTAAACATTTATCACGGCAAATATATTTCATCATATAACAAAAAAACGACAGAAAACCGATTATTGGTTTCCTGTCGTTTTTTATTATTTAAAGCCTTATATTATGCTACTGATGCTTGCTTCCTCATAGAGTTTTGTCTGCGACCTAATACAAGATATGCAATAGGTGCTGCGATGAATATTGAAGAAAGCGTACCGAATACAACACCGAGTATCATTGCAAAAGAGAAACTGCGTATGCTCTCTCCTCCGAAGAAGAAGATACACAACAACACTATCAAAGTAGAGAATGAAGTGTTTATCGTTCGAGCCAATGTCTGGTTGATAGAATCGTTGAACAGGCTCTTGAAATCTTGCTTCGGATGCAGCTTCATGTTTTCACGGATACGGTCGAACACAACCACTTTATCATTGATAGAATAACCTATAACCGTAAGGATAGCACCGATGAACGTCTGGTCTATCTCCAATGAGAATGGCATCCAACCCCAACATAGCGAATAGAAACCAAGTACGGTAATGGTATCTGCTGCAAGTGCCAGAACAGAACCTACGGAGAAAGCTACGTTTCGGAAACGTATCAGAATGTAAACGAATATTGCTACGAGCGCAAGCAGAACGCTAACGATTGCTCCGTAAGTAATATCTTTCGCAACGGAAGGTCCAACTTTCGTAGAACTTATGATAGAACCGCCCTTGCGGATGTCAGGATCTTTGAAAGCGTCAACGCTCTTCTGAGTTACAAGTCCTTCTTTCTTCAACGCTTCGTAGAGTATTGTCTCTGCTTCGTCGTCAACATTCGGATTGTTAGACTCTATCTTGTAGTTGGTTGATATACGTATCGTCTTATTGTCAGTACCAAGAGCCAGCGCACTTGTTGTGGATTCCGGGAACGCCTTAGCTATCACACCGCGTATGTCTTCCGGCTCAACAGGCTTCTCAAATGCCACAACATAGTTGCGTCCACCAGTGAAATCAATGCTCCTACTGAGTCCGCGAACAAACAGACTTATGCAGAAAATGACAATGGCAACACCCGCTAATCTGAATACATTCTTATATATTGTCATGAATTTCACGCTTGTATTCTGCATGAAATTGCGAGAAATAGCAGTTGTGAATGTTTGTCCCAACCAGCGGTCTTTCTTCATCTGATAGTCATAAACAAGGCGAGTGAGATATACTGCTGTGAAGAATGAGCAGACAATACCTATAATCCAAGTCGTGGCGAAACCGCGAATAGGACCTGTTCCGAATACATATAATATTATACCGGTAAGTAACGAGGTTAAGTTTGAGTCGAAAATGGCTGAGAAAGCGTTTCCGTAACCCTCCGCAAGCGATTTCTTTATTCCCTTTCCGGCTGCAAGTTCCTCCTTCGTTCGTTCATAAATAAGCACATTGGCATCTACTG
>CALGRN010000253.1 GCA_937880835.1 uncultured Prevotella sp.
GTTCAGATGAAGAGAAGTAATCTTTTGCATCTTTTCCGTTTACAACAATTTTACCTGAGCCTTCGCGTACGAAAACACGGGCAACAGCAGTTTTTCTTCGTTTTATTTTTCTATTTTCATGATTTCGTTACTTGTATTTTTGTTTACATAATTCCATTAATTCGGCTTGCTGTTTTTATTACATCAACACGAGACAAACGCTTATGATTACGTTTGAAGGATAATATCGCATAAATATCCGATGAAAGAATAAAAAACGGTTAAATGCACTCTACTGTGAGTTTTTTGTGCTAAATTTGCACTTTAATTATGTTCGCGCGTCAAACACGCTACATTAATGTTCAGAATAAAGAAATTAGACATATTCATAGCACGCCAGTTCGGTTTGCTCTTTATGGGCACATTCTTCATCTGCCAGTTTGTGTTGATGATGCAATTTCTGTGGCGTTACATCGACGAACTGATTGGCAAAGGACTCTCTATCGAGATTCTTGCGCAGTTCTTTTGGTACATGGGGCTTATACTCGTGCCGCAAGCATTGCCTCTGGCAATACTTCTTTCGTCGCTGATAGCATTTGGAAATCTCGGTGAGAGCTATGAGCTGACAGCCATAAAAGCAGCAGGAATATCGCTTATGCAATCGTTCAGATCACTCATTGCCATATCGGTATTCATAACGTTCGCTTCTTTCTACTTTCAGGAGTATATCGGTCCGGATGCAAACAGAAAGATAGGACAGCTCATGATCTCAATGAAACAGAAGAGTCCGGAGCTTGAAATACCGGAAGGAATATTCTATGACGGCATCCCTCAAACCAATATATACGTTCAGAAAAAAGATCTTGAAACGGGAAAGCTGTACGGACTGATGATATATAGAATGACAGACAGCTACGAAGATGCTGCCATAATACTCGCAGATTCGGGTATGTTGCAGTCAACAGCAGAAAAGAAACATCTCATTTTGAGCCTTTGGAGCGGCGAATGGTTTGAAAACATGCGCTCACAGCAGCTTTCAGGCAGTGCGGGAGTGCCTTATAGAAGAGAGACTTTCGCAAAGAAGGTGATAGTGATAGACTTCGATTCCGACTTCAATCTCACTGATGCCGGCTCGCTGAGCAACAACGCAAAGACGAAAAGTCTTGCGACAATAAAGCATGACATCGACTCTATGAACCTTGTTTACGACAGTATCGGGCACGCTTACTATAAAGATGCGAAGGCGATGTATTATGAAATGCCGTCGGTTTCGCGTGCCGATTCGCTCGCAGCAGTAAAGATAGCTCAAAACAACGGTTATAATTTCGACTCCGTTTTTGCAAACTTGCCGATAGAAGAAAAGCAGGCAGCAGTCAACAATGCACAGTCGCGAATAAAACAAGAGAGAGGAGATTTGGAATTCAGAAGCATGATTACTTCTGACGGAGACTATACAATAAGGAGACATAAGATAGAGGCAATAAATAAATTTACACTTGCATTGTCGTGTCTTCTCTTCTTTTTCATCGGCGCACCGTTAGGAGCTATCATAAGAAAAGGAGGTCTCGGAGTACCCATAATAGTGTCGGTGCTCGTATATATCATATACTACATACTCGACAACTCGGGCTACCGAATGGCTCGCGAAGGCATTTGGGATATATGGTTCGGTAAGTGTCTTTCTACGGCAGTGCTTCTGCCGCTTGCCGTTTTCGTCACATACAAGGCGAACAACGATTCTACCGTGTTCAACTTCGACATGTACAAAGAGCTGTTCATGAGAGTTTTCGGAATAAGAACAAAACGGCATATATTCAGAAAAGAAGTTATTATAAACGATCCTGACTATACAAGCGATACGGAAAAGCTGGGAAAAATAAGTTCGGACGTAACGGTTTACTCGCACGAGCATAACCTTAAATCTCCGCCTAACGTGCTAAAAGTGTTCTTCAAATATGCACCGGATCATGAGATAGAGCGCATAAACGAAGAACTGGAAGCCGTCATCGAAGACCTGTCAAACACAAGAGATAAAGTTATTTTGAACGAAATAAACGCATATCCGATAATGACCGTGAAAGCGCATACGCGCCCGTTCGAGCATCGCTGGATGAATATCGCTTCGGCAGTGATATTGCCTCTCGGTGCATTTTTCTATTTGCGGATGTGGAGATTTCGTCTGCGTCTTATGCATGACCTTAAAACAATAAAGCAAACAAATGACAACATTGCGTATAGAATAATTGAAATAAAGAACAAACAAGTAAAACAACCTAATAAAATTTAAATAAAATGGGAGACTTCAAACTCAGTAGCATCGAAGATGCTGTAAAGGATTTCAAAGAAGGAAAATTTGTTATTGTAGTTGATGACGAGGACCGTGAGAATGAGGGCGACTTGATAATCGCAGCAGAGAAAATCACTCCGGAGAAAGTGAACTTTATGCTCAAAAATGCACGAGGAGTGCTTTGCGTGCCTATACCAATAAGCCGTTGCGAAGAACTTGACCTTCCGCGTCAGGTGTCAGATAACACATCAATGCTTGGTACGCCTTTTACCGTGACGGTGGACAAACTGGAAGGCTGCTCTACGGGAGTTTCAACTCACGACCGTGCAGAAACAATAAAGGCATTGGCTGACCCTAATTCGACACCGCAAACATTCGGCAGACCCGGACACGTGAACCCTCTTTATGCACAAGAGAACGGCGTTCTGCGCCGAAGCGGACACACGGAGGCTGCAATAGACCTTTGTCGTATGGCAGGACTTTATCCTGCCGGTGCGCTCATGGAGATAATGAACGAGGACGGAACAATGGCTCGTATGCCGCAATTACAGGAAATGGCAGAAAAATGGGACATGAAAATCATAACCATAAAGGATATGATTGCTTATAGACTGAAAAAAGAATCGCTTATAGAAGTTGGAGAAAAAGTAAGCCTTCCAACCGTTCACGGACACTTTAACCTTATTCCTTTCAAGCAGAAAAGCACGGGAATAGAGAACATGGCTCTTATAAAAGGCGAATGGAAAGAGGACGAACCGATACTTGTACGCGTGCATTCGTCTTGTGCAACAGGCGACATTCTGGGCAGTAAGCGTTGCGATTGCGGAGAACAACTGCACAAATCAATGGAAATGATAGAGAAAGAAGGCAAAGGAGTTATCATATATATGCAGCAGGAAGGACGCGGAATAGGACTCATGAACAAAATGGCTGCATACAAATTGCAGGAAGAAGGCTATGACACAGTAGAGGCAAACATTCATCTGGGATTTAAGGTCGATGAACGAGATTATGGTTGCGGTGCGCAGATGTTGCGTCATCTCGGAGTGCATAAAATGCGGCTTATGACCAATAACCCTACCAAAAGAGTCGGACTCGAAGCCTACGGACTTGAAATAGTGGAGAACGTGCCGATAGAAATAACTCCCAATAAATATGACTATGATTATCTGAAAACAAAAAAAGAACGTATGGGACATGACCTGCATATATAATATAATAAGGTGTCTTTTGGTTTTGGCATTTGTTATATGTTAAAACCAAAAGATATTTCTAAATCTGTAAGAAAGCAAAAAGTCATCTTTTATGGCATGAAAAATAAAATAATGCCATAAATTCTGCGTTAAAGTAAAAAACTTGCAGTATAAACACACGACAAGGTATGACAAACATATAATAAATAAGATATCATAAATAAGGAAATACAAATATTATAATGTTTGGCAAACAAATGACAATGTGGATATAATATA
>CALGRN010000254.1 GCA_937880835.1 uncultured Prevotella sp.
ATTCAAATTCTTCTTTTATTGAATGCAAAAATAAATAAATAAATTGACATTAATTTACTATTAGGCTAAATTAACGGAACTTTATATCCTTCTCAAAACCTTTTCAGTGTGTGGCAATAAAGCTGTAATTATGTCATGAAATATATGTTTGCAAATCGCATTTCAGAACATTAAAACCGGCAGAAACAAAATAAAATCCCGGCAAAAGCAATCTATTGCTCTTGCCGGGATTTGAATTTCGCATTGTTAACGTTGCTGTCCAACGTATTTATATTATTGCAATAAGCATATTATCAAGGCATTGTTTTTCTTTTCAATTATTCTTGAAACTGACAATCTGCATATCTTCTCTGTTCAGATAGAACGTGAGTTTGTGTTTCATTTCCTTACCGTTAATGCCTTTTGTTGTATATTTTACGGTCATATACAACAATTTCTTGTCGGCATCAACATCAGAAAATCTCATGTTTTTCTTAAACTCTTTGAGCTGATACACGCTTTTACGCATTTCAGCGACAGCCTTTTCTGTAACATAAGCTGTTGAGTCTATACCCGAAAAGTCTTCTATATCATATTCGGAATAAACAAGATTTTCTTTAAGAAAATTCTCAATGGCAGACTGTGCCTTTTGTTTCTCTCCGCAACTTGCAAACAAAGTAATTGCAAAAAGAATTATGATAATATGCTTTTTGCTCATATTTTACTTCTCAGGTATGTTTACCAATATTTCAAGAAGATGATCCCATACCATCTGAACTGTCGGTATGTGCAGACATTCGTCAGGAGTATGAACGTAACGAAGCGTAGGACCGAATGATACCATATCCATTTCGGGATATCTTTCAGAGAACAGTCCGCACTCCAAACCTGCATGTATGCCTAATACTTTCGGTTCTTTGTTGAATAGTTTTTTATATGCATCAACAGTGATTTTGGTCAGTTTGCTGTCCGGATTCATCTTCCAAGCAGGATAACCGTCTGTCTGTATCACCTCAGCACCTGCAAGTTGGTAAGCCGCCTTAACCGTATTGCATTGGTTATCAAGGTTACTCATGACATTACTGCGTTGAGATGACAACACCTCAACTTCATTTTCTCTTGTCGCAACAGCTGCTACGTTGCTTGAAGTCTCTACCAACCAAGCGAGAGCTTCATCCTGACACATAGCGAAAATACCGTTGTCAACAGCTTGCAAAGCCATTATTATTCTTTTGCCGGCATCTTTTGCTATCACTTTCTCTGCATCCACGCTCGCCATATCGAACACCATCAAGGTGTCTGTAACATGGAACTCGTCTTCTACTTCTTTCGTAAATACGTTCCAGTCAGCGCGAACTTCCTCTTTAACTCCCTCTGGAATTGCGAAAACAACACGTCCGTCACGAGGTATTGCATTATGTAATTTACCCGAATTGAAACTTGCAAGGCGCAAATCATGCTTCTCCTGTTGTGCAAAAAGGAAGCGTGACAATATCTTTATTGCATTAGCGCGTTTCTTGTTAATATCATCGCCGGAGTGTCCGCCGATAAGTCCTTTAAGTGAAATTTGCAAGAATAAGTATCCTGCGGGAGCATTCTCGCGCTCAAACTTGAATGTTGCCACTGTACTGCGACCACCTGCACAAGAAACGAAAATCTGTCCTTCATCCTCTGAGTCAAGGTTTATAAGCATGCTTCCGCCCATAAATCCTGCTTCCATACCCATTGCACCGGTCAGCTGTGTCTCTTCATCACGAGTGAAAACACACTCCAACGGTCCGTGCTTTATATCATTGCTGTCCAATATTGCAAGTTCTATTGCCACTCCGATACCATCATCTGCTCCGAGAGTAGTTCCCTTTGCGCGAAGCCATTCGCCGTCAACGTAAGTCTGAATGGCGTCTTTATCGAAATCGAACTCTATGTCAACGAGTTTGTCGCACACCATATCTATATGGCTTTGCAATATAACCGTCTCTCTGTTCTCATATCCTGCTGTTGCAGGTTTCTTTATAAGAACATTTCCGGTTTTGTCAACTTTCGTTTCAAATCCGCGACTTTCGCCGAAGTTTTTAAGGTACTCAATCATTTTTTCCTCGCGCTTTGAAGGGCGTGGAATGGTGTTTATTTTAGCAAAATGCTCAAACACGCTTGCCGGTTTTAAATCACTTTTATTCATTATTAGTTTAATTTTTTATTGATTTCATATAGAAATCATTATCTTTGCAATCGCAAAATTAATAAAAATGGCAGAAACTTT
>CALGRN010000255.1 GCA_937880835.1 uncultured Prevotella sp.
GATAACCTACGGCAGACGGCATTCGTCCGAGCAATGCGGAAACCTCAGAACCGGCCTGGGTGAAACGGAAAATATTATCTATAAAGAACATTATGTCAGCAGGTTCTCCATCTTTTCCTCCATGATCGCGGAATTCTTCCGCAACAGTAAGTCCAGAAAGAGCAACGGAAGCACGTGCACCCGGTGGTTCATTCATCTGTCCATAAACCAATGTAGCCTGTGATTTTTGCAATTCTTCCTGATCAACAAGACTCAAATCCCATTTTCCTTCATCCATTGCTTTACGGAATTTATCACCATATCTGATAACTCCGGATTCAAGCATATCTCTGATTAGGTCATTACCTTCACGCGTACGCTCTCCTACTCCTGCGAAAACGGAATATCCATTGTGTCCTTTTGCTATGTTATTTATCAATTCCATGATAAGCACGGTCTTACCTACACCTGCTCCGCCGAATAATCCGATTTTACCACCTTTCATATAAGGTTCCAACAAATCAATAACCTTTATTCCCGTAGCAAGCATTTCCTTATGTGTTGATAGTTCTTCAAACTTTGGTGCTTCTCGGTGTATTGGATATGCTCCTTCCATATTCAAAGGATTCATTCCGTCAATTGGTTGTCCTATAACATTCATCATTCTGCCTTTGATTTGCTCACCGGCAGGCATTGTAATAGGATTGCCCGTTGGTATTACCTCTAAATCTCGCTGCAAACCATCAGTATTATCCATAGCTACGCAACGCACAGTGTCTTCACCGATATGCTGCTGTACCTCAATTACAAGATCACGACCATCGGGACGCTTTACTTTCAGTGCCTCGTAAATTTTAGGCAACACCTTCTCTGGATCTAATCCTTTTGTATCAAAATAGACATCAATAACAGGACCTATTATCTGAGAGATGTGTCCATTAATTTGTGACATAATCTATTATATTTTAAATATTAAATTGTTTATTCTTGTAAGATTAGATTTACACAAAATGCAAAAACTTTTGCAAAAGTAATAAATAAATCTTTCCAAACCAAATATTTTTTAAATTTATACTACAAAAACTTCCTTATACCTTTAATCATATACTCAATTCATCTAAAACTTTTATCAACTTCATATCAAAAGGTTTATCGCTCCTTATAGCTTCACTCAGTGGAACATACACGATTTCGTTATTGCGAATTCCTACCATTATATTACGTTGTCCTTGCAAAATAGCTTCTATTGCCCCTACCCCTGTGCGTGATGCTAATATTCTATCGTGTGCAGACGGACGCCCTCCTCTTTGCAAATGTCCGAGTATGGTTACCCTGACATCATAGTCCGTAAATTCTTTGCGCACTCTTTCAGCATAATAAAGTGCACCGCACTTAGGGCTTTCGCTTACTATTACGATACAACTTTTCTTTGATTTCCTTATACCTCTTTCCATAAATCTTGCAAGTTGATCTACGTCTGTTGAATCTTCCGGGATAATTGCAGCTTCTGCTCCACTTGCTATTGCACTGTTCTGTGCCAGGAAACCTGCATCACGTCCCATTACTTCTATAAAGAAAATACGTTCATGGCTTTGTGCCGTATCACGTATTCTATCGACACATTCCACGATAGTATTCAATGTCGTATCATATCCTATTGTGCTGTCTGTACCATACAAGTCGTTGTCTATTGTTCCGGGAAGACCGATACAGCATACATCAAATTCGCTTGCAAACACCATTGCTCCCGTCAAAGAACCATTACCGCCTATGACAATAAGGGCATCAATATCTGCTTTTCTCATGTTTTCATAGGCTTTCTTTCTTCCTTCATACGTGGTGAAAGATTTTGAACGAGCGGTTTTCAATATTGTACCTCCTGACATTATTATTCCGCTTACGTTTTCAGTAGTAAATGATTCTATATCATTATTTATCAATCCTTCAAAGCCACGATGTATTCCCTTTACATTAAATCCGTTACATATCCCTGCACGTGTCACTGCTCTTATTGCAGCATTCATGCCCGGAGCGTCTCCACCGGAAGTGAGAACTCCGATTGTCTTAATCTTTCCCATTTATTTATTATCCTTATTACCTTAAATATTATAAACAATCCACATTGAAATTAAACCGAAAAACCAAC
Organism: uncultured Prevotella sp.; assembly: GCA_937880835.1. Classification (GTDB taxonomy): domain Bacteria; phylum Bacteroidota; class Bacteroidia; order Bacteroidales; family Bacteroidaceae; genus Prevotella. The sequence goes on from CALGRN010000255.1 coordinate 2,126, forward strand.
ATATCATTACTTTGTACCCTACATTCCTGAAATACCAACCCAAGTGTACGCGTTCCATTTTCATAAGTGCAAGTCCACTCATTGAGCCAATCGAAAGTATGCTGCCACCAACAGCAGAGCTGTAAGCGATTACTGTCCAGTAAATACCATTCAAATCAAATGGCTGCACGTTATTGCTTATATTTGAGACTGAATATAATGAGAATAAGCTCATTACCGTTGCAAAATTATCCAATACGCTGCTGCACAACCCTGTAACAACACCTACGATCCATACATTCTGACTATTCAGACCAAGATAATCGGCAAATAATTCAGTTGCACCTGTTTCCCGAACAACGCCCAATGCAAGGATAATACCCAACACAAACAAGATCATCTGTATCACTCCATATTGCAGAACGCGTGGCATACGTCGCTGTATCATCTGATCTGCATTCATTAGTTTGCGATTGAAAATTTCGTTAACCACCCAAAGAACGGAAAGAACGCATAATGCACCGAGAAAAGGACTTAATTTAGTTATGTTATGAAAGGTAGGAATAAACCATAATCCGCCTATACCTAAAAACAACATGGTAAACCTTTGCCATATATTCAGATTAGTGTCATCGCCTCTGTATGGCATTGTTATCCATTCTGTTTGCACACGCTCAGGCAAACTGCGTCCCAACCACCACGTAGGAACAACCCAAGCTATCACACAAGGCAAGAGCATCGACATAGAGAAACTTGTAGGCGTAACTGCTCCTTCCGTCCAAAGCACAATACCGGCAGGCTCTCCTATAACGGTCAAAGCTCCGCCGCTATTTGCTGCCACAACTATAACGCTGCCATAAATCATACGAAGCCGTCGGTTCGGGATTATTTTATGAACCACAACAAGCATCATGACCGTTGTTGTAAGATTATCAAGGTTGGCGGAAAGCAGAAACGTTATTATGGAAAGCATCCACAACAACTTCTTACTGTTGCGGGTTTTAAGGAGCTGTGTTATAAAATCGAAGCATCCGTTATTATTCAATATCTCGACGATTGTCATTGTAGCAATGAGGAAAAGAACTATTTCGGCTGCCTTACCCACATACTTCAAGAATATATTGCTCGCGATATATTCTTTTACCGAAACACTTGTAGTTACCGCTCCATTCAAGAAATCTTTGTACTCTGTCAAATGTTGACTATACACAAAATCTGCACCATAGCATATATAAAGCACCCAACCAAGCGTACCTGCAAACATTGCAACAGCAGATTTGTTGAAATTAGTTATATTCTCCGTTGCAATGAGCAAATAGCTAAAAAGCAATATAGCAACAATTACCAAAGCCATAACACAAAGATTTTACGGCACAAAGGTACAAATTATTTTCAATAAACAATAAAATGAATTATATATTTTATAAGGTTATTCATACATGTTATAGAGAAGTAAACATGTATGAAGTCTGTTCAAAAAACATTTTGATTCTTATTTGACAAACGTGAATTCGGCATAAGCCATATGACCTAACTTAATGTTATATTAAAGGTTATTTCGATACTTATACGTTTGCACATCTACAACATTTATCGGTTTGTGGACATATCGGACAGACCCTGTGCCTGCCCGAAATCACCTACGCACGCATACAAAAGAAAATCGTCACGTGTCTGAATCATTCAGACACGTGACGAATAAAGAGACAGACACATGCATGTCAATAATCACCGCATGCAGGCGTGTCCTAATGGTTTCGTTACTTCTTCACCACTTTCTTGCCGTTGACGATGTATATGCCCTTAGGCAGA
>CALGRN010000256.1 GCA_937880835.1 uncultured Prevotella sp.
TTCGCTAATCACCAAATTTACAAGGACTTATAATTCGTCGAACTCACGTTAAATATACTTATGTTGTCATTAATAGAAAAAACAATAAAAGAAGAGAATATTCTTTGCCTGTTGAAAATATTGAGAAAATTTTAGGATACGGAATTGGACAAGAAAAAGAAAAAATATTTCCTTTTATATTTATAAAAAACAACAATATTTTTTATATAAGACATATATATACCAGCAACTGAAGCTGATAAATATTTAAAACTTCATGATATGATGGGAGGAAACCTCTCAAATATCCATTACACCTAAAAATATACTAAAAAATGGAAATTACCCACTTTGGGGGTAAAGCATAAATAAAACACCCACATAATTGCAATGAGTATTACAATTATGTGGGTGTCAAAATTAATGGAATAGAAATGAGGTAAAATGTATTAAAAATTCCTCTAATTATTCACAGAACCACCTACAATATCCAACAATTCACTTGTAATAGCTTGTTGACGACTCTTATTATATTGCAAATTCAGACCACGCAACAAGTCATCAGCATTATCCGTAGCAGTCTGCATAGCCACCATTCTGGCAGCATGTTCGCTTGCATTGCTATCCAAAAGAGCTGTATATAACATAAGATGAAGTTGTTTTGGAATCAAAGTACCCAATACTGTCTTTAAGTCTGGCTCAACAATAAAATTGTCGTTCAATGGTTTAACATTCTCAACTTTGCGCTCTTTGTTATTATTCTTATTTCTAAGATATTCCTGTGCCTTAGCCGTAGCTATGTTCAAAGACAAATCTCTATCATTATCTGCTCCTATCTCGGTTGATAAATCAATTGGAAGAAAAGTTTTCCGGGTAAGTATTTGCGAACCTGCGCTTTTGAAATGATGATATATCATCTCTACTTTGTCAAACTCCTCGTTAACGAATTTAGTTTCAATATCATGAGCAATCTCTTGGCATTGTTTCGCATTCGGCTTATCGGCAAGTGACATAAAATTACCTGCTATGGGGAAACCGAGTTTCATTACTCTTTCGTAAACCTTACGTCCGATAGGATATATTATGATGTTTTCGCGTCCGAGATGTTTATATTCATCAATAGCCTGTTGCATAAGTTTCAATATATTAGCATTAAAACCTCCACACAAACTGCTATTTGAAGCATATACAATAAGCGCGACACGCTTAATCTCACCACGATCTTCATTAAAAGGAGTTTTAACCTCCGGTGTAGAAGCAAGAAAAGTTTTAAGAATATGCTCAAGCATGTTTTCATACGGTAGCATATTACCTATCATCTTCTGAGCATGATTGAGTTTTGACGATGCAACCATTTTCATAGCACTCGTAATTTTACGAGTATTATTAACGCTGGTTATTCGAGTCTTTATCTCCTTTAATGACGGCATTGGTATTAAACTTTATATTGTCCTGCAATATCATCCATAACACTCTTCACTGTATTAACGACCTCATCTGTGAGATTTCCGGCTCCGAGTTCTTCAATAACATTAGGATGAACCGTACGTATTTTATCCAAGAAAGAGTTCTGACATTGACGAACGTTCTCAACCGGAACATCCTGCATAAGTCCATGAACACCACAATATAATATGGCAATTTGTTCTCCTACTGGCATAGGTGAATATTGCGGCTGTATAAGAAGTTGATTATTCTTACGTCCCCTATCCAATGTCATAGCAGTTACCGCATCCATATCGCTTGAAAACTTAGAGAATGCTTCAAGCTCACGATACTGTGCCATATCTATTTTAAGAGTTCCTGCGACTTTCTTCATACTCTTTATCTGAGCACTACCACCAACACGCGATACGGATATACCAACGTTGATAGCCGGACGGAAACCTTGATTGAACAAGTCTGTTTCAAGATATATCTGTCCATCTGTAATTGAAATCACATTTGTAGGGATATATGCTGAAACGTCTCCTGCTTGCGTTTCAATTATAGGGAGAGCTGTAAGAGAACCTCCACCTTTAACATGACCTTTCATACATTCAGGAAGATCATTCATCTTCTCTGCAACTTCCTGCTGATCATTAATACGAGCAGCACGTTCAAGAAGACGTGAGTGAAGATAAAAAACATCTCCGGGATAAGCCTCGCGTCCGGAAGGACGGCGAAGTATAAGAGAAACCTCACGATATGCAACCGCCTGTTTAGATAAGTCATCATATACCACAAGAGCAGATTCTCCTCTATCACGGAAATACTCTCCTATTGCAGCACCGGCAAAAGGTGCATAATACTGCATTGCAGCAGGATCGGCTGCCGTAGCAGAAACAATAATTGTATAAGGAAGCGCGCCATGTTCTCTCAATGTCTGCACAAGTGCAGCAACGGTAGATGCTTTCTGACCTATTGCTACATAAATACAATATACTGGTTTACCAGCATCAAAGAAACTCTTCTGATTAATAATTGTATCAAGAGCAATAGCAGTTTTACCCGTCTGACGGTCGCCTATTATAAGTTCACGCTGCCCTCTTCCAATAGGAATCATTGAATCCACGGCTTTCAGACCTGTTTGAAGTGGTTCTTTAACCGGTTGACGATATATCACACCCGGTGCTTTACGGTCAAGCGGCATTTCAAAAGAATTTGTCAGGTCTATCTCACCCTTACCATCTATGGCTTCTCCAAGAGGATTTATAACACGTCCCAACATATTATCGTTTACACGTATAGATGCAATACGATGTGTGCGTTTTACGACCTGTCCTTCTTTTATACCGGACGTTGGACCAAGAAGCACACAACCGACATTGTCCTCTTCAAGATTCATTACAATAGCCATCGTGCCGTTTTCAAACTCGAGCAACTCATTGGCTTCTGCATTACGTAGTCCGTATATACGAGCCACACCATCACTAACAGTGAGTACTGTTCCTACTTCATCGAACTTCTCACCGTTATTGATGTCTTGCAGTTGCTTAAGCAATACTTCCGACACCTCGCTTGGTTTTATTTTATCTGACACTTTTTTATATTTTAAAAGTTAAAAACTGAAAGATGATGATATAATATCAAAATCTTTCCATACTTTTTCCAATGTAATACTCAAAAATATTACGCTTTTAGTTGTGATAATATCGTACGGAGTTTATTATGAACACTCGCATCAAGACGATATGTGTCATACTCAAGAATGAAACCTCCTATTATGTCTGGATTCACTTCGGTATTAAACTCAACAGATCCTTTAGTCTTACTTTCCACCATCTGCTTCATCTTTTGTTCTGTTGCCGGAGATACGGCAGAGGCGGTGATAAGTCTGCCACTGGTGATATTATTCTGTTTCCGATAAAGAGTTATATAAGAAGTTGCCATAAATTGTAATATATTCTCCCTATCCTCATTAAGAACAAGTTGAATAAATCTACAAGTAATTTCTGACGGATTATTTCCGCATGCTGCTTTTAAAAGTAATAGCTTCTTATCTTTAATAAGCATGGGGTTGTCTATCGTTAACCGTAGTTCGGGTACACGAATATAACTCTCACAAAGAGTTTGTATCTCGCGATAAACCTGATCTTCAAGTTTCGCCTCCGTAGCACTTTTCAAAAGAGCACGAGCATAACGAACCGATATTACACCTATATCCATAAACTACTTAGATTTCTTATTGTCAACAGAAATTTCATCCAGCAGTTTGTCAATCAAATCCATCTGCTTGCTTTCATTAGATAATTTCTCGCGAAGAATTTTCTCTGCAATCTGAATCGAAAGTTCTGCAACTTGTGAACGGATACCACTAATGGCGTTTTGTTTTTCAGCCTCTATTTCAGTCTTAGCTTCTGATAAAAGGCGTGTACTCTCGTCACGAGCTTTTTCCTGCGCTTTCTCCACGATAGCATCACGAGTTTCAGAAGCCTCTTTCAATATTTGTGCTTGTCTTTCGCGTGCTTCTTGAAGCAGATTTTCACCTTCTTTCTGAATATTAGCAAGTTTCTCGTTGGCATCATGAGCCTTTCTAAGGCTATCATCAATGAATTGCTTACGCTCGTTAACCAGATTTACGATAACAGGAAAACCAAATTTCCATAAGATAACGAACACAATGATGAACACAAGTGCCATCCAGAAGAATAAGCCAAAATCAGGTGTTATTAATGACATAAGCTGTAACTTAATTACTTCTGTTTTTTAAATCAACAAGTATGTTTAACATACATGATTAAACAAACAATGCGAGCAAAGCTATAATAACTGCGAAAAATGCTACACCCTCTACAAGAGCAGCTGCAATAATCATACTAGAACGCAACTCGCCAATTTTCTCAGGTTGACGCGCCATTGCATCCATTGCATTACTACCTATACGTCCAATTCCTATTCCTGCACCAATCGCAGCAATACTACCGCCTATTGCGGCACCTAATTTTGCAACAGCATCTGCTGCCAATAATAATGATAACATAATCTTTTAATTTTAAAATTGTTATTTATATTTATTTATTTTTATTTATTTACTCTGATTCATGAACATGAGATAAAGATATAAATACCGCGCTAAGCATTGTAAACACGAGTGCTTGAATATAACAAACAAGCAATTCCAAGAGCATCATGAAAATACTCATTATAACGCTAACAACAGTCATAGCACTTCCGGCAATCTCATTTATTGCAAACATTATAAATATGATACATGCAAAAGATATTGCTATCGCATGTCCCGCCATCATATTAGCAAAAAGTCGAACCATCAAAGCCAATGGTTTTGTGAATATACTAAAAAATTCTATGATAGGCATCAATGGAAAAGGAAATTTAAGCCATGTTGGTACTTCCGGCCAGAAAATATCTTTCCAATAAGCTTTAGTTCCCGTTACATTTGTCACAATAAACGTACATACTGCAAGAAAACACGTACAAGTAATATTACCAGTAAGGTTACCACCTCCCGGTGGGAAAGGTATAATTCCCATTATATTAGCTACAAATATAAAGAAGAAACATGTCAAAAGATAAGGTGCGAACTTATCTGCATTCTTTCCAAGTGAAGGTTTTATAACATCATCATAAACAGACATTATGAACATGTGCATAAGCCCCGTGAAACCTTTTGGCGCAGGATCGCTTGGTTTATGCTTCTTACACCAACGGGCAGGGATAAGAATGCACAGTATCAAAATAAACGAATCTATAAATAGAACCACGACAGATTTAGTTATAGATATATCTATCGGTCGAACCTCCTCTCCATTAACCGTTTCGCAGATTTTATTCTCATGCTTAGCGTTATTGGCAATGTATAATCCGAAAGGACCCTGGCGATTACCTTTTTCGTCAACTTCCTCTGAAAACTCATTGCTCATGAACACATGCCATCCTGTTGAACTTTTCACGATTATTGGAAGATGTATCACAACGGGTTCGCCGGCAATATCAGTTATATGCCATTCATAAGAATCCTTAATATGCCCCATCAAAACACTCTGCATATCAATACCGTCCTTTCCGCTGCTGTGTCCAGTACTCTGAGCATTGGATGCAAAGAGGAATAACATTAAAATACAGAGAATGTGTCTGATATATTTCATTTCTTATTATTTTTTATTACGCTTTTCTAACCAAGCGAAAAATACACAATCGAATATCAATAGAATTATATAGAATATTATAAAAACTGTTACAAATTCGAGTATAGCTTCTCGCTGACGTGATATAATGCAAAATACAAGTATCACAAAAGCAGAGAAAAACATTCGGAAAGCAGATGCTGCAAGGTAAAACTTTGTAAGACTGCTTGGCGATGTTTTTGCAACAGCTTTCCATGCTTTACTATAAGCAAATGTTATAACAATAGAATATAGTGCAGATATTATAAAAGGTATAAGCAAAGAAGACAAACCAAATACATTCATTGCGACCAAACCAACTAATGTAATAGCGGCTATGATCCACAAAGATAGTTTTTCGTATCTTCTTGTTCCAACTTCTATAACATTCAATGCTTGCATTAAATTCCTTATTTTTATAATTCAACACAAAGAGAAACTATATTCTTTTGCACTTCTACAAAGCCTCCGTTAATATCCAACTGTTTTTTTCCTTCTTTTGTTGCATAAACAACCTTACCGTGTTCCAAAGACGATACGATTGGTGCGTGGTTGTTCAATATCTCAAAACTCCCAATAGTTCCCGGAACGAGAACACTCTCAACCTCTCCTTTGAAAATCACCTTCTCCGGTGAAATGATTTTAAGATACAACATAGGAATTATCCTTTAGCAGCTTCAAGAAGTTTCTTGCCCTTAGCTATTGCATCCTCAATAGTTCCAACATTAAGGAAAGCCTGCTCCGGTAAATCATCAACTTCACCATCAAGAATCATATTGAATCCTTTGATAGTATCCTCTATACTTACCATTACACCCGGTACGCCGGTAAATTGTTCTGCAACGGCAA
>CALGRN010000257.1 GCA_937880835.1 uncultured Prevotella sp.
CGGGTTAATGAGAATTTCGCCTTCCTGGCCTTTACCCCAGATGTTTTCTGCTTCAGATCTCTTTTTCTTTTTTGGGCTGAGCGAACGATCGTTATCTGGTCTTATATTATCCCAGTTGTAGCCTGCTGCATTTACCATATCAAGATCTGAATCATTGAGCTGGTTTTCAACAGATTTTAAAGTGGAATTGATTACGCCTTCAAGTTTTTCGCTTTTTGAAAAGCCCTGAAAGTCAAAAAGTGCTTTAAGTTTATCTCTTGTATTCATATTTTCCTCCATACTTGTGGTTTTATCCTCAAGTCACATATTTATACGAATGGTGACAGAAAAAGTACAAAAAAATCTTTAAAAATTTCCCAAGCCAACATCCAATTATCAATATTGATGCAATATTTCACCTTCGGAGTTTCTACCTCGCCTTGTATAAGTCCTGCATCTTTCAATTCCTTTAAATGTTGAGAAACAGTAGCTTTGGCTATTGGAAGCTCCTCATGGATGTTACCGAAATAACATGTTTTCTGCTTCGCCAAAAATTGCAGAATGGCAATTCTGGCAGGATGTCCCAAAGCTTTGGCAAACCTTGCCAACTGCTCTTGCTTAGCTGTATAATCTTTTTTTTCTTCCATTACTTTATATTGTTCGCAAATATACGAATAATGTTTATATCGACAAAAGAAATAGTTGATTTTTTACATTTATTCTTAAAACATCTATTTGTAAATAAACGCATTCTATATACATCTTCTAAACATATAATTGATATTGATAGGATAATAAGTTTATGGCAACGTTATATACCGTAAACGCTGATAAAAATAAGAATATTTATTTTGCATTGTCTCTGATTTGCACTATCTTTGCAGCGATATGAAAGAATTTATGCAGGTTCTAAGGCGTTTCGTACCGCCATATAAACGGTATCTGGCGTTGTCTGTCGTGTTCAATATACTGTCTGCGGTATTGAACATTTTTTCTTTTATGGCTATAATTCCGATACTTCAAATACTCTTCAAGACGGAAAAGACCGTAAAAGTGGTGCGCCTTATGGCGTGGGATGAAGGTTCGTTTAAGGATGTTTTAAGCAACAATGCAGATTTCTATGTACGCGAAATGATAAACGTGACCGGTCCTGCCACTACGTTGCTTATCATAGGACTGTTTCTTGCGTTCATGACTTTCCTGAAAACGGGAGCTTACTTCCTTTCATCGGCAACGATAATACCTATACGGACAGGCGTTGTGAGAGATATACGCAACATGCTTTACCGGAAGATTAATGCCCTGTCGTTAGGATTTTTCAGCGAAGAAAGAAAGGGAGACATCATCGCAAGGATGAGTGGCGACGTGCAAGAGATAGAAAGCAGCATCATGTCATCGCTCGACATGCTGTTCAAAAATCCGATACTCATAACGGCATATTTCGGCATTCTCATTTACACTTCATGGCAACTCACTCTGTTCACAATCGTTTTCGTTCCTCTGTTCGGTTGGTTCATGGGATTTGTAGGGCGCAAACTGAAACAGAAATCAATAAAAGCACAATCGCTTTGGAGCGACACCATGAGTCAGGTGGAAGAGACTTTGGGAGGATTGAGGATAATAAAGGCATTCTGCGCAGAAAGCAAGATGAACGCAAGATTTGACAGAGTGAACAGCGAATATCGCGAGAATGTGATGCGAGTGAACATCCGTCAGCAGATGGCACACCCCATGAGCGAGTTTCTCGGCACTGTAATGATAGTCATCGTGCTGTGGTTCGGCGGTGTGCTTGTGCTTAACAACCAAGCTCTGAGCGGTCCTGTCTTCATCTTTTATCTCGTAATGCTTTACAGCATAATAAACCCGTTGAAGGAGTTTTCAAAAGCAAGCTACAACATACCGAAAGGACTTGCTTCTATGGAAAGAGTAGATAAGATACTCAAAGCGGAAATAGATATACACGAACCGGAATGTCCCAAGACGCTCGAAGGCTTCAAGCACAGAATAGAATTTCGTAATGTGTCATTCAGATACGACCGCAAATGGGTGCTGAAAGATATAAACCTCGTCATAGAAAAAGGCAAGACCGTTGCGCTTGTGGGACAGAGCGGAAGCGGAAAATCTACCCTCGTAGATCTCATTCCGAGCTACTATGACGTGCAGGAAGGAGAGATTCTTATAGACGGAATAAACGTAAAGGATTTGCGTCTGCACGACTTGCGCTCGCTCATAGGCAACGTAAATCAAGAGGCGATACTGTTTAATGACACCTTCTTCAATAACATATCGTTCGGAGTAGATGCCGCAACAGCCGACGAAGTGGCACAAGCTGCAAGGATAGCCAATGCACATGACTTCATAACGGCATCGGAAGAAGGATACGATACCGTTATCGGTGACAGAGGAGGACGCTTGTCCGGAGGGCAGAGACAGCGTGTAAGCATAGCAAGGGCGATACTGAAAAACCCTCCGATACTTATACTCGACGAGGCTACTTCGGCTCTTGACACAGAGAGCGAGAGGCTCGTTCAAGACGCATTGGAACGACTTATGAAGACTCGTACCACCGTTGCAATAGCTCACCGACTGTCAACCATAAAGAACGCAGACGAGATATGCGTGCTTCACGAAGGTGAAATAGTGGAACGCGGAACACACGACGAGCTGATGAAAACAGACGGATACTATCGCAAACTGCACGATATGCAGCAGGTATGACCGTTGTATGGGAAGCTGACGGAAACGAAAACAAACTCTCGCAGAAATGAACAACATATTATATAAGGTGATATACGGCATCTTCTACGCACTCTCAATGCTGCCGTTCAGAGTGCTCTACTGCATATCCGATATAGAATATGTGTTCGTTTTTCACATCATAAGATACAGAAGACGCATTGTGCGTAAGAACCTTACGTCTGCTTTTCCGGAGAAAACCATATCCGAAATAAAGACGATAGAACGCAGGTTCTATCACTGGTTCTGCGATTATTTCTTTGAAACGATAAAGATGCTGTCGATGAGCAATGATGAAATGCGGCGACACTTCTGCATTACAAACGCAGAAGAAATAGAGCAATGTTTCGAGAGAGGACAGGATGTAGCCGGCATGTTGGGACATTTCTGCAACTGGGAGTGGCTTTCGCGATTCGGAATATATCTTCCCGAAAATCGCCGGGTGGGTCTTATATATCATCCGTTGCGCAACAAACTGTTCGACAGACTGTTCTACAACATACGCAAGACCGATTCGGGCGTGCTCATTCCGATGAAAAGAGTGCCGAAGATATTGCTTCAAATGAAACGCGACGGATATATGAACATCTGCGGATATATATCCGACCAAGCTCCGAAATGGCAGAACATACACCTGTGGTTGCCTTTTTTCAACCACGAGACACCCGTTTTCACCGGCGGAGAACGCATAATGCGCAAGATGAACAATGCTGTTTATTATCTCGAAATGAGCCGTGTGAAGCGCGGATATTACAGATGCGAATACCGTCTTATAACGCAAAATGCCAAAGAAACCGAAGAGTTTGAGATAACGCGCAGCTTCTTCCGCATGCTCGAAGAGAATATCCGCAAACAGCCCGAATGCTATCTTTGGAGTCATAATCGCTGGAAACGTCC
>CALGRN010000258.1 GCA_937880835.1 uncultured Prevotella sp.
GCAGTTGCGGCATGCATACCTACTTTCGTCAGGATAGTCAAAGCGTGCGTCCGTTCTGTGCTTTGCCCGCAGAATAATACACTCTTGCCACGATAGGCATAGGAGAAAGCAAGAAAGGGCAATAATATCATCATAAGCATTTGACTAAACGGTCGGACATCTTGTTAGATACAGTCTTCGTGATTGCATTTGTCAAGATGTCCGACCGTTTAGTCAAATGCTTTATTTGTTAATAACGAAAAAGCGAAAGCATAATAAAATCACCTGTAAAAGATTACGACATGGCATCGATAAAAACATTATAGCAAGCGAAAAGTCCGTTTATACATTACCAATGCTTTGTTCCGACCGTATGACATTTAAAACCTTTATCCGCAATTATTTCAATAAATATTCTAATTTTTGAGTTTTAATAATTAACTTTGCAGTTGAAAGCATAAAATCGGGATTTATGAAACTATTATATAATAAATATATAATGTTAGCTGTCTTTTTGTCATTATGTTTGGGCATTCATGCACAAACAGCCAAATGGCGCGATATGCATAAAGTGAAAAAACGTGAGACTATCTTCGGAATTGCAAGAGATTACGGTATCACGGTTGAAGAACTTATTGATGCAAACCCTGAAATGAAACAGCAAGGGTATGAGTTGAAAAAAGACGATTTTATCTTTATACCATATCCTAAAAACAAAAATGCAGTCGCAGTGAAGTCAACTGTAACGGCAGAAAACAAAGCAAAGCCCGTAAACAAGAGCAATGCCGACATAGGAAAGCGCGAGATACGTATAGGCGTTATGTTGCCGCTGCACAATAATAACGGTGACGGCAAACGGATGCTGGAATACTATCGCGGAATACTTATGGCATGCGACAAGATGAAAAAGGAGGGTATCTCTACCGATATCAAGGCTTGGAATGTACCGATAGATGCAAACGTGCAAAACACTTTACTTGAAAAAGGAGCTGACAAATGCGATATTATCTTCGGTCCGCTATACACAAACATGGTAAGACCGCTTGCGGAATTCTGCAAGCAGAACGATACCAAGTTGGTAATTCCTTTCTCCATATCAGGTAATCACGTTGCGCTGTACAACAATATATTTCAGGTTTATCAGACAAACGAAGAGCTTAACCAACGCGCAATAGACAGTTATATGGAGCGTTTTCCTAACCATCATCCCGTATTTATAGACTGCAACGATACCACAAGCAGAAAAGGTATTTTTACATTCGGATTGCGCAAACGGCTTGATGCAAAAGGAGTGAAATACAATATAACAAACCTTAAATCGTCGGAAGAAATGTTTGCTAAGGCGTTCAGCAGAACACAGCCTAACATCGTCATACTTAATACCGGACGTTCGCCCGAACTTACGGTGGCATTTGCAAAAATAGAAGGATTGAGAGCTACTGTCCCGGGACTATCCATAACCATGTTCGGATATACCGAATGGCTTATGTACGAGAACAACATAAACAATTATTATAAGAATGACGTGTATATTCCTTCCACGTTCTATTATAATCCGCTTTCTGCGGACACACGTCTTTTTGAGAACGAATATTACACTCAATTCGGCGAAAATATGATGTATGCCCTTCCGCATTTTGCATTGATAGGCTACGATCATGCATACTATTTCATACGTGGACTGCACAAATATGGCAAAACATTCAAAGGCAGTCGTGCCGAGAATGTATCCCAACCCATACAGACACCGTTGCGTTTCGTTCAAGTAGGCTCTGGTGGATATAAAAATCATTATTTTGAATTGATACATTATAAACCCAACCGCACAATAGAGTCTATAAGTTATTGATTTATGAAAGTCTTCATTATTTTGTTTTCATTTCTTATGCTGACTTGTTCGGCTGCTGCTCAGGTGGGATCTTACCGCAATGATCTTTCTGTGGGCTTCAATGCAGGATATATCATGAGCAATGTGGGCTTCGATCCGAAAGTGTCTCAGGGTATGCACAGCGGCATTACGGGAGGAATTTCGGCAAAATATGTGTGCGAGAAATATTTCAATACGATATGCTCTGTTTTAGCGGAAGTCAATTATTCGCAATTAGGTTGGAAAGAGAAAATACTTGATACAAACGATAAACCGTTTATAAATGCGGCAACAGGACTTGCGGAAGAATACAGCCGTACAATAAATTATATACAAATACCGGTATTCGCTCATCTTGCATGGGGACAGGAAGAGAAAGGCTTTCAGTTCTTTTTCAATTTAGGTCCGCAATTCGGTGTGTATCTGAATGAATCAGTTAAAGCCAATTTCGATTATACTTCAAGCGACACTTCGGGCAGATCAAACACGATAACAGCACAGGATACGATGTCTGTGGAGAATAAGTTTGATTACGGAATAGCAGCAGGAATAGGAGTTGAATATACTGTTCCGAAAGCAGGACACTTCTTGTTTGAAGGTCGTTATTATTATGGTTTAGGCAATATATACGGAAACTCCAAGAGAGATTTCTTTGGCAAATCGAACTTCGGCAATATAGTTGTCAAAGTCACATATCTGTTCGATTTGACTAAAACAAAATCAAAGAAACAATTATTAACTAAATAAATTTATTAAATTATGTTTGAAGGTCAACCAAAAGGACTTTATGCTTTGGCGTTAGCCAATACAGGTGAGAGATTCGGTTATTATACAATGATTGCCGTTTTCGCATTGTTTTTAGAGGCCAATTTCGGATTGAGCAAAGGCGTTTCGGGCGCAATTTACAGTTCATTTCTTGGCTTAGTTTATTTCCTTCCCCTTATCGGCGGTATCTTGGCGGATAAGTTTGGTTTCGGAAAAATGGCTACTACCGGCATCTTCGTGATGTTTTTAGGCTACTTGTTGCTTGCCATTCCATTGGGCGGAGCTACTGTCGGCTTCGCTGTTATGATATTGGCATTAATCTTTATCAGTTTCGGAACAGGTCTTTTCAAAGGCAATCTGCAAGTTATGGTGGGTAATCTTTACGACGATCCCAAGTATGTTGACAAGCGCGATTCTGCTTTCTCAATATTCTATATGGCTATAAATATAGGTGCATTGTTTGCACCTACGGCAGCTGTAAAGATTAAAGAGTATGCAGAAACAGCTCTCGGATATTCAGGAAATGATGCTTATCACTTCTCTTTCGGTGTAGCTTGTCTGTCTCTAATCATCTCTATTGCCATTTATTATATATTCCGTCCGACATTCAAACACGTGGAAGGCGGAAAGAAAAAGGCAGAAGACGTTAATGTTCAGGCAGCAGAAGAGTTGTCGCCTGCTGATACTAAGGCGCGCATTATTGCCCTTTGTCTTGTGTTCGCAGTAGTTATTTTCTTCTGGATGGCATTCCATCAGAATGGTTTAAGTTTGACTTTCTTCGCCAACGAGTTCACTCAGAAAACAGCAGAAGGTGTTCAGAGCATGGCATTTGACGTAATCAACCTGTTCTTGATAATAGTTTGTGTATATTCGCTGTTTGCTATTGCACAAGGAAAGTCAGGAAAGAGCAAGGGAATTGCAACATTAGTGCTTTTAGCAGCGATTGCAATTCTGTATTGGAAATACACACAGGTCAGCGGTACTATTGACTTGGCTGCACCTATTTTCCAGCAGTTCAATCCATTCTATGTTGTAGCTCTCACGCCGGTAAGCATGGCAATATTCGGCTATTTGGCAAAGAAAGGAAAAGAACCTTCTGCTCCACGCAAGATAGCATACGGTATGTTGGTTGCTGCAACTGCATTCATCGTCATGATATTTGCATCAAAAGGCTTGCTTACACCTGAACAACAATCAACTCTCGATGCTGATGGTGTCCGCCATTTCAGCGATTCTGCAACTTTCGCATCTGCCAACTGGCTTATCGGAACTTACCTCATTCTAACTTTCGGTGAATTGTTGTTAAGCCCTATGGGAATATCTTTCGTATCAAAAGTAGCTCCTCCTAAGTATAAAGGAATGATGATGGGTGGTTGGTTTGTTGCAACGGCAATAGGCAACTTCCTCGTTTCTGTCGGCGGTATATTGTGGGGAAATATCCCTTTGTGGATTGTTTGGACAGTATTCCTCGTCCTCTGTTTACTCTCAGCTCTATTCATGTTCTCTGTAATGAAACGTTTGGAGAAAGTTTGCTGATGTAAAATTTAATATGAAAACAAATCCCGATTGCAGTTATCTTTTCTGCAATCGGGATTTATTTTTTGTGTTAGTCAGATGAAATTTGTTCAAGATATAGAAACAGAGCGATAAAAAAATCAATATTCAACAAATCATCTGACGAATTATAATTCGTATAACTAACCTTAAAATAATGATAGACCACCGTTTTGACTGCATGAATTTCAAACTGTAAAAATTGTGAAATAAGATTTATGTCCCCCGTTTTTACGAACTATTTTTGTATTTTTGTCAATGTAAAGATAAAACAAACGATAATGAAAACAGAGAGAATAAAGCATCTTTTAATGCTTGTAACTTGTTTATTGGTTATGCTTGCTGTGGCAATAAACCGCGATGGTAAATATTTCGGGAAAGCTTTAAAGGCTGAAAAAGCGAACAAGACGCAATATGAAAAGACCGATACGGTGCGAACATTGGACGACGGAACTGTGATAGTAAACACATCGAAACTTGGCAAAGACATAATAGGATATGGCGGACAAGTGCCACTTGATATTTATATAAAAGACGGAAAGGTGAGCAATGTGAAAGCACTTAAAAATTCGGAAACACCGGATTTCTTTTCAGAAGCCGCACAGATATTGAACAAATGGAACGGAAAAACCACCGAAGAGGCATTGGCTTTGAAAGTTGATGCAGTGTCGGGAGCCACCCTTTCGTCTCGTGCCATTATGCAAAACATGAAAGCAGGATTGTTATATGCTCAGAAAAATGCCGAAAAGACATCTTTTTTCGATAAGTTGGATCTGTCTGCAAAGTCGCTCATAGGATTGATAGTGGTTGTTATGGCAGCCGTAATTCCTTTGTTCACACATAACATACGTTACCGTATTTTGCAACTCTTGCTAAATGTGGTTGTGCTTGGTTTCTGGTGCGGAACATTTATTTCATACTCGTTAATGGTGAATTACCTTGCCAACGGAATAAACCTTTGGACACAGCTTATACCGGCAGTAATGCTGATAACGGCTTTCATATATCCGCTGTTTGGCAGAAAAAACTACTATTGCACACACATCTGTCCATACGGTTCGATACAAGAACTTGCCGGAAAGACAAACAGAAAGAAGTTGAAGATGAGTCGCCGCACGGTGAAATTATTGGAAAATTTCCGCAAAATCCTTTGGTTTGCCCTCATGTTGCTTATGTTGGCAGGCGTATTATTCGAATGGATGGACTATGAAATCTTCACTGCTTTCATCTTCGAGAGCGCACCTGTGGTTGTCATAACGCTTGCGGTTGTTTTTGTTATGCTTTCGGTTTTCATCCCGCGTCCATACTGCCGTTTCGTCTGTCCTACGGGAACACTGTTCAAATATTCACAAAATTTAAAATGATATAGTTATGAAGACACCCTACATTTTAAGTCTGCTGCTCGCAATGGCATTGGTTGTGGTTTGCGGACGTGCGGCGATAGCCGATGAAAACAAAAATCTGAAAACACCTGATGATATGGAAGATATTGTAATGAAGAATATCCTGACGCGCACAAGCATAAGAGCGTATGAGGATAAGAAAGTGGAAAAGGAAAAGATAGAAAAACTCCTGCGTGCCGGCATGGCTGCTCCTACGGCAGTCAACAGACAGCCTTGGCATTTCATAGTAGTAACAGACCGTGATGTCCTAAAAGCTCTTGCCGATGCAAATCCTAACGCATCGATGGCTGCTGATGCACCGTTGGCGATTGTTGTGTGCGGTGATATGAACAAAGCGTTGGAAGGAAAGGCGAGAGAATATTGGATTCAAGACGCCTCTGCCGCAACAGAGAACATCTTGCTCGCCGCTCATGGCATGGGGCTCGGTGCGGTTTGGACCGGCACTTATCCCTCCGAAGAACGCTGTAAGACTGTTACTGAGGTGCTTAAACTGCCCGAAAACATAATCCCACTTAATACTATCGTCATCGGATATCCTGCCGAAACGCCTGAGCCGAAAGATAAATTCGACACAAGCAACATTTCTTATAATATGTTCGGAGGTAAAGACAACTCGAAAACAGATGCCATGACAGATGACGAAAGCATGTCGGCAGGACTTAAAGAGTTCGACGTTAAGAAAGAATTGCGCACCAATCCGTTCACCTTCTTTACAGGACACGGACTTCTTGTTGCAGCCGGCGACAAGACAAGTTCAAATGCAATGACGATAGGATGGGGAGCTTTGGGCAATTTATGGGGTGACGAACGTGCTACCGTTACGGTGTTCGTAGCTCCCAAACGTCACACTTTCACGTTCATGGAGAAATCAAAATATTTCACCATAATGCAATTCTCCGATAACAGGATATTGGATTATATGGGCTCACACAGCGGACGTGACAGTGATAAAGCCAAAGACTTGGGGCTTCACACCAAATATACCGAAAACGGAACGCCGTATTATGAAGAGGCAGATTTGGTAATAGAATGCGAGATAATGTATTCAACGAAAATGAACCCGAAAGACTTTAAAAATGAAGTTCCCGTGAAAATGTATGCCAATTTCCCCGCAGGTGTGCATTCGATGTATATAGGCGAAGTGGTTAAGGCAATGAAAAAATGATTTGTTTTAATTGATTTAAGAAGGAATAAGAAACATTCTTTTCCGTAAAAATAAATGAAATGCTGCGGGGATTGCTGTCAAAATAATGTATGATATATATATAGTTGACAATCAGATTGTTGCAGACCGAATTTCAATAGTTATCCTTTTGAACTCTGAAACAATAGCTTTTGGTAGTCAAAAGGATAACTTTTGATATACGTTTTGCAACATCTTGATTTACAGACTTATAC